>NZ_NCFJ01000503.1:0-1831 GCF_002281105.1 Polynucleobacter sp. 35-46-11 | reverse complement strand
AAAGAAATGGTTGCTTTTTACCCAGGTGCTAAACAGCTTATTCTTGAGGGAAGTGATCATGGGATTGCCGACTATGCCACCCATCTTCCAGCGGTAATCGAATTTATCGAGCATTAATGTCTTGATTGATTTATTTGGCGATCTGCTTTCATTCATTCGCAGAAAATCTCTGTGGATTTTGATTGCCGCAATCTTTTTATCCATTGCTGGCCACCTCATTTTATTTTTTGGACTCCCATTTATTTCTTTCGGCGCCCCGCCACCTATTGCTGAAGATCTGATTATCAAAACAGATCTTCGTGTTGATCCTCCAAAGAAGATTCAGATGGTCAGTACACCCAAGAAAAAAACTACGCCTAAGCAAACAAATGCAGTCTCAGCTGACCCATTGTCAGATCAGGGCAAAGGAGAGCAGGGCGCAGTTGGCAATCAATCAGGGCAAGCATTTCGTCTGCCTGAGTCTGGTACTTACTATTTTGATGCCTACGTTGATGGACAGCTTTATCAAACAGCACAGCTTGACTGGATTACCGAAGGCAATAACTATCGCCTATATATCAACATACCTTATGCCGTAGTTGGCCCCTTTGTTTTTGAATCACGTGGCTCTGTTGATGCTTATGGAATAGCGCCATCCATTTATTGGACCCAGCGTGGCACTAAACCACCTCGCTACTCTCGCTTTGATCGTGATCAAAATGGAGCAGGGAAGATGTACTTCTCTGAAAAGCCGGAGTTCACCCCCGATCTTCTCCCCGGGACTCAGGATCGATTTAGCCTCATGTTCCAATTTGCCTCGCTTCTAAACGGTAGCGACAAAATCGATGAAGCGGGGAGTATTCGTGCACTTCCTGTAGTTGACTACAACACGCTGGAGATGTGGCAATTTAAGAGCTACGGTGAAGTTGAGTCCGAAGACGTTCCGAGTTTGGGTAAATCTATAAATAGGCATTACGCCCTCATGCAGCGTGAGAACGATCCATACAAGCGTCAGGTAGATATTTGGTTGGCTAGGGACCTAGATTGGCTTCCAGGAAGAATGCGCTCTCTAGAGTCCAATGGGCGAGTCCTCGAGCTTGTTTTTAAGCAAAGAGAACCAATCGATAAGTCCAAGCTGGTTAATTGAACCCAAAAACCCGCTCTTAAGTATGCCGCTTAGAAACCGGAGCCTGATTTAGGATTTTGATTGGATCTACCCAATAATGCGCCCATCATGGAATACAAGGCGGCTCCAGACATCGAGACGGCAAAGATTCCAGAGAATGAAATGATGATGGGCAAGATTCTCCATTGCTCAGACAGGTTATAGGTGCCAAATCCCACCGTGGTGTACATCTCGCCGGCAAAATAGAAGGTCTGCGGATTAGTTGGAAATACTTGCAAAGCTACACAGAGATAAGCCCAAGCAACGATTTCTGATAAATGACTGGCAATAATTAACAAAATTGCTATGAAATACGACAGGAAATTAGCCCCATATACTCGTTTGTTCTCTAGCTTTTGATCTAGCCAATGGAACGCGCCTGCAATCATCAGAACGGCCACGCCATGAAATGTCAGCATGAGGCATGCCAGCACCAGCACAAACCAAATCTGGCTGTTTCCCATATCTGTATTGATCTCAGCGAATAGGGTATTGAAACTCGGTAGATTGTGAAAGCCGGGGAGTTTGGCTATTTGCTCTAGTAGGTCCATATTGTGTTTGCTTCTGTCTTTATTTACTTTAATATCTTATTTGACATAATAATGATTATACGCAACAAGTGATAATGTCAATTATGTAGGTGACTTCTTTGGTCCGCCTGGATAAGGCTCTTTATAAAGCTTTACC
>NZ_NCFJ01000502.1:0-1831 GCF_002281105.1 Polynucleobacter sp. 35-46-11 | reverse complement strand
TTGAGTGCACTCTCAAAAGATTCAATATCTGCAAAGCTTCTGTAAACAGAAGCAAAGCGAATGTAGGCCACCTTGTCTAGACGCTTAAGTTCACGCATCACCAATTCACCAACGCGCTCACTTGGGATTTCTTTTTCGCCTAGGCTGAGTAGCTTCTCTTCAATGCGAGCAATCGATTCATCAACAGAATCTGATGAGACAGGGCGCTTGCGCAAGGCTAGCTTGACTGAACTAACCAACTTGTCATGGCTGTATTCAACACGGCTACCGTTCTTCTTAACGATTGCTGGCAATACAAGTTCTACACGCTCGTAAGTCGTAAATCGTTTATCGCATTTAGCACAACGGCGGCGGCGGCGAATCGTGTCGCCCTCATCCGATACCCGAGTATCGAGAACCTGAGTATCGTCGTTATGGCAAAAAGGGCAGCGCAATGTAGTTCTTCTTTACGATTTAGTTTGGTAGGTTATTTGCATTAACCGTAAACAGGGAAACACTTGGTCAACTCAGCCACTTGCGCACGAACCTTGGCGATATTCTCAGCATCATTTGGATTGTCCAAAACATCCGCAATGAAATTACCAACTTGACGTGCTTCCGCTTCTTTAAAGCCACGTGTTGTCATGGCAGGTGAGCCCAAACGAATACCACTGGTCACCATTGGTTTTTCTGGGTCGTTTGGAATGCCGTTCTTGTTACAAGTAATGTGCGCTTCGCCTAATACACGCTCAGCTTCTTTACCGGTCATTTTCTTGGCACGCAAATCTACCAACATCACATGAGAATCCGTGCCGCCAGAAACAATACGTAGTCCACGAGAAATTAGTGTCTCCGCCAAAGCTTTGGCATTAGTAACGACTTGCTTTTGATAATCAATAAAGCTGGGCTCTTGCGCCTCTTTAAACGCTGCAGCCTTACCAGCGATCACGTGCATCAAAGGACCACCTTGTAGACCTGGAAATACTGCGGAATTAATTGCTTTCTCGTGCTCCGCCTTCATCAAGATAATGCCGCCACGAGGACCGCGCAAGCTCTTGTGGGTAGTAGAGGTAACAATGTCCGCATGGGGTACTGGGTTTGGATATACACCAGCAGCCACCAATCCAGCATAGTGCGCCATATCCACCATGAAAATCGCGCCTACCTCTTTGGCTAATTTACCAATCCGCTCAAAATCAATCTTTCTAGAGTAGGCAGAGGCGCCAGCAATAATCAACTTTGGCTTGTGCTCACGGGCCAAACGCTCCATCTGCTCGTAATCAATCTCTTCATTTTTATCTAAGCCATAAGCAATTGGGTTAAACCACTTACCACTCATGTTTAAGGCCATGCCGTGCGTCAGGTGACCGCCTTCAGCCAAACTCATACCCATGAATGTATCGCCTGGCTTCAGGAACGCCAAAAACACTGCCTGGTTAGCGGACGCGCCACAATGCGGCTGCACATTCGCTGCCTCAGCACCAAACAAAGCCTTCACACGATCAATCGCTAATTGCTCAGCGACATCTACAAACTCACAACCACCGTAATAACGCTTACCCGGATAACCTTCAGCGTACTTATTAGTCAACTGAGAACCCTGCGCCTGCATGACTGCAGGGGAGGTGTAGTTCTCAGATGCAATCAGTTCAATATGGTCTTCCTGACGCTTATTCTCATTCTGAATCGCTGCCCACAATTCTGGGTCAGTTTTGGCTAAGGTGTTTTGGCGGTCAAACATGGTCATAATCCCGATGAAGTTGTATTGCTGAGTGAATTAACTTAGTAAAATCAACCTACATCATACAAAATCCACCATGACCACTACACAAGACCTCTCATTCCTCTCCCT
>NZ_NCFJ01000501.1:0-1832 GCF_002281105.1 Polynucleobacter sp. 35-46-11 | reverse complement strand
TTAAAACCACTTCAAGTTGTTAGTGGCATTGTTGAACGGCGACATACTTTGCCAATCTTGGCAAACCTATTATTTAAAAAACAAGGTGACAAAGTATCTTTTGTTTCAACGGATATAGAAATTCAAATTACAACTAACGCTAGTTTTGGTGTTGGTGTTGAAGACGTCACTACAACTGTGGCCGCAAGAAAGCTATTGGATATTTTGCGCGCTCTACCAGAAGGGCCTGTTGCTTTAAATCTCAAAGATAACAAGATGGTTGTTCAGAGCGGTAAAAGCCGCTTCTCTTTGCAAACTCTTTCAGCAACCGAATTTCCTGTTATGCAAAGCGTTGGTGAGGTAACCGCTAGCTGGAAGATGACTCAAAAAAGTTTTCGTCAATTAGTTAGTCAAGTTCATTTTGCAATGGCACAACAAGATATTCGTTATTACCTTAATGGTATGTTGTTGGTTGTTGAGAGTAAGCAGGTAATTGCGGTTGCAACCGATGGTCATCGCTTGGCTTATTCTCAAGTTGAATTAACTGATGCTCCAGTGGGGTCTGGTCAGAGACAGGAAATCATTATTCCTCGTAAAACCATTCTGGAGTGCCAACACCTACTTGAGGACTCAGATGAACCATTGGAGATGAGTCTCACATCAAATCAAGTGAAGTTTACGTTTGGTGATATCGAGTTGATTTCTAAGTTGGTCGAGGGGAAATTTCCTGACTTTCAGCGCGTGATTCCTAAGGGGCATAAAAACTCCTTAGTGGTTGGACGTGATGTTTTGCAATCAGCTTTACAACGCGCAGCAATTCTGACAACAGATAAATTTAAGGGCGTACGCTTTTCTTTGTCACCAAATCGAATTACTGTTCAATCCACTAATGCTGAGCAAGAAGAAGCTCAAGAAGAGATTGAAACTGAATACAGTGGTGACGCTGTTGAGATTGGGTTCAATGTAAGTTACTTATTAGATGTTTTATCAAACCTAAAGAATGAAAAAATTCAAATTAGTTTGGGTGATGCCAACAGTAGTGCTGTGATTACGTTACCCGGTTCGGAAGACTTCAAGTATGTTGTGATGCCAATGCGTATTTAATTTAGAAAAAAATGATTGAAGAAAAAAAAGTAGTAGAGCAGTATGGTGCATCATCGATTCAAATCTTAGAAGGTCTCGAGGCTGTTCGTAAACGTCCAGGTATGTATATCGGGGATACCTCCGATGGAACAGGCCTGCACCACCTAGTTTTTGAGGTTTTAGACAACTCTATTGATGAGGCTCTAGCAGGATATTGCTCTGAAATTACCGTCGTTATACAAACCGATAATTCTATTTCTATAGTTGATAACGGGCGTGGCGTTCCTACGGGTATTAAATACGACGATAAGCATGAGCCAAAAAGAAGTGCGGCTGAGATTGTGATGACTGAGCTGCATGCTGGTGGTAAGTTTGATCAAAACAGCTATAAAGTTTCTGGTGGTTTACATGGTGTGGGTGTTAGTTGTGTAAACGCACTCTCTAAGTGGTTAAAACTTACTATTCGTCGCGACGGTAAAGCGCACTACATGGAATTTGCGCGCGGTGTGATTCAGAACCGCAATATTCAAGAAGAAAATGGTGTTGCGGTTTCACCGATTACTGTTATTGGTGACACAAGCTTATCTGGCACTGAAGTACATTTCTTAGCTGACGAAGAAATTTTTGGAAGCATTGAATTCCATTATGAAATTCTTGTTAAGCGCATTCGCGAACTCTCATTTTTGAACAATGGAGTTCACATTAAGTTAATTGATCAGCGCTCTGGTCAAGAAGAGGATTTTGCTTTTTCAGGTGGTGTTAAAGGTTTT
>NZ_NCFJ01000500.1:0-1834 GCF_002281105.1 Polynucleobacter sp. 35-46-11 | reverse complement strand
GATTCCAGTTAAAGTAAGCACTACAGTTGGTGCGCATGATCCCGGTAACTACCCGATTCATTTTGATGTGATTGGTCATGAAATATCTGGTAATGAGTTAATCACCAGACTGCGCGATGAAAAATCAAGTTTTATTATTCCCCGGTAAGCTAAGTAGCAAAAGATGGAGAGAATGAATATGTCAGAACACGAAACAAACAAGCCCTGGTTTAAACAGCTCTGGCCTTGGCTATTGATTAGCGGTCCTGCTGTGGCAGCTATTGGTTGTGTGATTACGATTTATTTAGCCGTAAATCTTTATTCAGATAAGCCAGTTCGTGATGGGGTAATTAAGCGTGGACTGAAGGTTGAGCAGCTTAAAGTAGATCAGGAACGCAAATGAAGTACCGCCTATTTATTTGGATGTTCTTGAAATGTTAAAGCCGAAGTGGATATCCCCACTTCCCCAGCTCCCGTCGGTTTCTGTAATGAACTGTCTTTCAGTCATTCCGAACGAATTCGTAAAAAGCAATTGAAATACATGTCCGCCTGTTTCAAGATCAAAACTAAAGGAAAGGTTGTTTTTATAGTTGTCATCAATCTGGTTCGGAAGAACATAATTATACTCACCGTTAAGAGAAGTTCGCTTGGTCAATTTCATTCTTCCACCTATTCCAGTCGCAATGACAGTTTTATTGTCCGTGAAAATATCTGCTCTGTTTCTATGAATCAGCGTCGGACTCAGCTGCAATGAAAAGGCTTCGCTGAATTTCCTGGCAATCAGGAATTGCGCCGTATAACTGCTTCTGTCAGATCCTGAAAGCTGGGGAGTAGTTTTTTGGGTTCGTATTGCATATCCTCCAAATAGTGTGACAGAAACGGGTGTATTTACTGCACCGCTTGTTTGTCTGAGCAGTTTGTACTTGGCGAAGTAATCAAATGTTTTCTGAAATGAGCTTCTTCCTAGTCCGATCATAAAGCGGTCATTGATTCCGTATTCCAATCCAAGACGATTTGTTGCAGCATCCAATCCGAAGAATTCTTCAAAACCACGGTTTATACGATCAAAACGGTGGGAAATAATAAAATCCATATTGTTCTTGCCTACAGTTTCAACCGAGTGTCCGTTAATAATTCGGGTAGCTTTGAAGGTGGCCGTCCTGACAAAAACCTCATTGCTATCTGAAACAAGTTCCATAAGATCTTCCTGTGCAAAAGCAGAAAACGGAAGTATAAAAGATATTAAGAGGAAAATCTTTCTCATAATTTTGAATTTATGGCTGGATTAGGCTTCGAAAACCCTTAAGGAACTTCCGGTTAAAGCAGTGCTGTACTTTTTAAGAGCAGAAGTCGCCGGGCCCTGGACTCTTGCACCAGTTGAATCAAAAACAGACCCATGAGCAGCGTCAGTCAGGGAGCAAGGAAAATTATTGCTTCCGGAATTATAGGTTACGGGGTTTCCCTGATGAGTGCAAACAGAGGAAAGAGCGATGTAGCTTGAGCCATTTTTGGCAATGATTACACTATTCATTATTGTCCAGCCTTTGGAATTTATATCTGCATTTGAGCTCACATCAAGAGTAAAATCTAACTTGCCACCAGGAGTCGGTGTAGGTGTAACCGGATCGGGTGAACCAGTATCGCTTTTGCCACAGGCACCAAGGCATGAACTAATAACTAATGAGCCTGCGCTCAGGCCAAGTGCTGTAAGAAAGTCTTTACGTTCCATAAGAATGTTGTGTTATAGGTTTCTAATTGTTTAAATTTCGAATAGTATTGATTTACAGCATATACGGCAGAAAAATCCAATTGGTTTATCATGGGAAAGTTTTATCCTGGCAAATAATTTATTTAT
>NZ_NCFJ01000062.1:0-10623 GCF_002281105.1 Polynucleobacter sp. 35-46-11 | reverse complement strand
TCCAATTAATTGCTGGCATATAAATCTGCCCAACCTCTTTTTCCGAGGTGTACAAGATCTTCATGCGGGGAATAAATCCCAATAAAATAGCTTGGCTAGTCATAGAGTAGGCGCCTGAGATAACTGCCTGTGAGGCAATTACAGTAGCCATGGTTGCGAGAATAACTAGGGCAAGCGTATATGACTCAGGAACCATTAAGAAAAATGGATTTGAAATCGCTTCTGGGTTAGCCAAGAGTAATGCGCCCTGGCCAAAGTAGTTAAGCAAAAGACTCGGCATGGTTAAGAAAAACCAAGCAAATTGAATTGGTTTAATTCCAAAGTGCCCCATATCAGCATATAAGGCTTCTGTGCCAGTCACCACCAAGAACACCGCACCCAAAACAACAAATGCTTGTAGGGAGTGCTCAAGCAAGAAATTGATTGCGTACATCGGATTAGTAGCCAGCAAGATACTTGGGTTATCCAAAATCATGTATGCCCCGATCAACCCGATTGCCAAAAACCACATCACCACAATTGGACCAAAGAGAAAACCAACCAAAGCCGTTCCTTTTTTCTGAATGAGAAAAAGAGCAACAAGGATAGTGAGCGTAATCGGGATGACATATTTCGTAAATTGAGGGGAAACAATTTCAAGACCCTCGACTGCCGACAGCACTGAAATCGCGGGAGTAATTACAGCATCCCCATAAAACATACAGGCACCAAAGACCCCTAGCATCATGATCGTTAATGCTCTCTTGGAGTTTGCTGGAGCAGTTCTGAGGGCTAATGCCATCAAAGCCAATATGCCACCTTCACCATGATTATTGGCTCGCATTACAAACAGAACATACTTCAGCGACACCACCACCATAAATGCCCAGAAGACCATTGAAAGAACGCCCATAACAGCATCCGGAGAAAAGGGTATGCCATGCTCAGGACTGAAGCATTCTTTAAGGGCATACAAGGGACTGGTTCCAATGTCACCGAACACAACGCCAATCGCCGCAAGAGTTAAGGCGGGAAGGCTGCCTTTATTGTGGTTGTTGCCCTTAATCTCTATTGGGCGAAGAATATTTGACTGTGAATACTCAGGATTGCTAATGGACATGGGCTTACTCAGTTATTTGAATACTCCATCAAATCATGTGCGATGTATCAATCGCATAAACAACTATGAAATAGCTAAGCGGTAGCCTATACCGAGCTCAGTTAATAGGTACTCTGGCTCAGCAGATACCTTTTCAATCTTGGCTCTTAATCTACCCATATGAATTCTTAAGTAATGGGTATCATCCACATATTCAGAACCCCAAATCTTCGACAGCAATTGGCGCTGAGTAAAAATCTTGCCTGGCTTTGTAGCTAACAACATCAGCAATTTGTGCTCTATAGGGCTTAGATGAATTTCATTGCCTTCGAGCTTTACAAGTCCAGCAGAGACGTCAATTAGCAAATCTTTGTATTGATAGCGCTGGTCACGCATAAACATTTTTTGAGTGCGCCTGAGACAAACATTGATTCTTGCCAATAGCTCTTCAACATTAAAAGGCTTGGACAAATAATCATCTGCGCCTTCATTTAGCGCAACAATCTTTTCCTGCTCTTCTTGCCTTGCTGACAAAACAATAATCGGGAAATCAAATTGCTTTCTTACCTGCCGAATTAAATCTTTTCCGTCACCATCAGGCAAACCCAAATCGAGAACCATTAGCTTTGGTGTATTTTCAACCAAGTATTTATTTGCCTCTTCTAAAGATTTGGCTAATCTAGAAGCATGCTTTGCGGCGCTCAAGCTAGCCACTAAGAAATGAGCTATTTGCTCATCATCTTCAACAACTAATATGTAATCTGAAATCATGAGCTTGCTTTAAAAGGAAAGGTCATACCCACATAAGTCCTCCTATCGTCGCCAAATGGGGACTCGATGACTAGCCAGCCTTGGTGCTTATCCATCACCGCTCTTACTATAGATAAGCCCAATCCAAATCCTTTTTTATTGCGCTGATATGACTGTTGCTGCCCCGCCAATCCCTTATCAAAATCTTTAGGGAATCCAGCGCCCCCATCAATTACGCCAATCCGAATTTCATCATCAACCCTATCTACCAATATCTGTATTGGGTTGCTGCCTAGGTGCGCTTTGTTTGCGTTCTCAATCAAATTGGTTAATGCCAAGACAATTAAGGCCTGATCACCATAGATAAGTTCATCTTTTGCCCTCATTACCAATTGTAGTGACGGCTTTACTTCTCTATTGTTATATCTCGACATAACCGCCCCAACAATTTCTTCGGGCGACTGCCAATCCATTCGAATCTGATTGCCATCAGACATGCCAAGCTTAACCAAAGACAGTATGTTTTCAGTTGAGTCATTGAGATATACAGATTCAGAATGAATCATCTCTAACAGCTTTATGGATTGCTCATCCCCCAACTGCTGACCCTGATTTAAGAGTGATGAGCTGGCACCGATAATAGTAGTTAAAGGGGTTCTCATGTCGTGCGAGATAGACGACAAGAAGGCCTTTTGAATGGACTCTCGATGTGCTAACTCGCCAGCATCTTTTGCTTTAATCTCTGCTATTCGCTTTTGATAGTGAACAGACAGCTGATCAGCTATCGCCCTTATTAGGCTGACTTCAATGTTTTCCTCGTGCGCCCTCTCAATCACTAAAGCTGGCAACTCATGGCTTTTGTAAAACCTTCCAAAGGGAACGCACCAATAATCAATTGCCTCTAGGGTTCCTGTATGTGGTCCCAGCATCGCCCCATACTCAATTGCGTGAGAGAGATACCAAGAGTCAAGCTTAACTTTGCCCGGCTTAGAGCTCGCTAATTCAATACTGTCTTTGGTGGTTGCATCGAGCTTTAATATCGCAACTTCACACCCTAGCTCTCTTTTAAGCAATAGACAGAATTTCTGCAAGGCAACTACAGAGTCGGTCTCCACTGAAAATATTTCTATTATTGATCTCAATAGATTGGCTTTAAAGGTTTCTTTTTCGGCAATATCTTTTTGCCTTCTTAGCTGGTGTACTAAAGAGGTAATCGCAATAGATACCAGCAGAAATCCAAGTAGCGCACTCCAAGACTCAATGCTCCCAATAACAAAAGTATATCTCGGCTCTACAAAAAAGAAGTTTATGAGAAGAAAAGAGCCTATTGCCACAAAGATGGAGGTTACCAATTGGCTCTTGTAGGAAACCCAAATGACTAGAATCAAATATAGAAAGGACGCCCCCGCCAAACCAAGATACTTATCAACTATATGAGATAGGGCGGTTATGGCAATCATCCCCATAAAAATGCTCATTGCTTCAAGCAATATTGGACTTTTCGAGGAGTTTCTATTGGTCATATGGCCAATATACATTCACCAATGTATCAATCGCATATACGATTGAGGATTTGCACAGCCCAAAGCTCCAAAAACGGTCTCTTACCAAAAGCAAGTGTCAAGCGCCCCTTAACTAGACGCCGAATAAATTGTTCCATTTAGAACAGGCAATTAACCATCCTCTATCCATCCAACCCCATAAAATCAGGACATGAAATCACTAATTCGTTGCCCGTGGTGTGAGGGTTTTGATCTATATCGGCAGTATCACGATACCGAATGGGGTGTCCCACTACATGACAGTAGAAAGCTATTTGAATTACTCATACTGGAGGGCGCCCAAGCTGGCCTTTCTTGGTCAACCGTTCTAAAGAAGCGAGAAACCTATCGCGAAGCACTTGATCACTTTGACCCAAAGAAGATCGGCAAGTATGACGATAAGAAGGTTGCTGAACTATTGGCAAATCCTGGAATTATTCGCAACCGCCTTAAAGTAGCCGCAACGATTGGTAACGCCAAAGCTTATTTGACTCTAGAGAAAAGTGGGCAGCCCTTTAATCAATTTCTTTGGGCATTTGTTCAAAACAAACCCATTCAAAATGAACGTCGCTCTTTAAGTGAGGTGCCGTCAAACTCACCGGAATCAGATGCAATGAGTAAGGCATTACTTAAGACTGGATTTAAGTTTGTTGGCACAACGATTTGTTATGCGTTTATGCAAGCGAGCGGAATGGTTAATGATCATCTCGTCTCCTGTCATCGACACGCCGCAGTGAAAAAGAAAACGAAGGCATAGTGCCGTAAAACTAGATGCTTATCTTTGTTGCTCTATTTAGAATGGATAATTAAACATTCTCCATCCATAAAGCCCAATGAAATAACGGTGGAAGCGGCTGGCACCTAGAATTTAGATCTAGCGGTTAAGTTTCCAGCTCTTGAACAACAACCTCTTCCTCTAGATTAGTAACTTTCCTGCTTGCGAGATATTTCACGCCTTTTGTACCAGTGGATTCTGTATGAATCTGATTCGGCAAAAGGTGGAAAGTATCGCCAGCCAAACAGATTTTTTTAGCTCCGCCAATATTGATGTCGATTTGACCTTCTATAACCAGGGCCATCACCTCATATTGATGAGAATGATGGTCTAGAAAAAGTGAGCGCTCACGAACAACCACTACTGGGGCTGGAAATTTCTGCTTTTCGAGCAATTCTAAAAACGCGTTCTGATTCATTAATTGGCCAATTGTTTTTATAAGGGTCCAATTGTAATTGGGGGAAATTAAAAGGTTTGGTTAGGGTATCTCTAGCATTTCTTTAATGGCGTCCAGCAACTAGACGCTGAATAAACTTGTTCCATTTAGAACGGCCAAAAACAAATCCTCTATCTATCGAGGCTTGATGGAATCAGCACCTACTAGAGCTCTGCATCAAATCTGAGCTCTAAATTTTTGGGTGGATCTATGTAGTTTTCATTGGCATCAACAAACTGAAGGCGGCACTGGTTGGTAGTACCCATATATCTAACAAATAAATCACCTCCTAGCGCCTCAACCGCTTGCTTATCTTCTCCGCGTAGTTCGGAGACAAAATCTACAAATTTCTGAGTATTTTCTTTTTTTGGCTCAACGAGATAATTAATGGATTTCTGCAATTTATTGCGCGGGAACATATGAGGCCAATTTAAGCACCACATTTGAGATGTCTTTTTTTCTTTCAATGGCACAGGAAATAAAACCAATGGAAACCTTTTGAGATCCTGATTTGACTCAAGTGGACCACCATTTATGCCCGCCAATATCTCATCAGCCGCATCATTCAAAATACAGCAACCCGAGAACTCAATGGAGCCCTCCAATACAGATAGATCTTTAAATGCTTCGCTAACAAATAAATTGTTTTGAGGGTCCTCAATAAAATTACTCTTAGTTATCGCACCACGCAATGGCAAATTTTCTTGCATTGCTTTTTCCATCAATACTATTGTTGCCAAAATGAATTTGCTGATGTTTTGCGATGAAGTTATGGGGTGAGAAACCAATACGATTGAGTCAAACACAAACTTTGTTGTAGCAAAGTTTCCCTCGCACTCCTGAATATCTGGTGACGCCCCATCAGTAAAAACTTGCTCATTGGCTTCTTTAATAAACTGCCCATAAATTTCAATGAGCTTCTCTGGAGTTTCTCTCCTCATGCGCTCTCGAAAACCAAGAACATCCAAGAATGCTATCAGTCGATTTTCTAAAGTTTTGATGTTGGGGTTACTCATGTTTTGAGAATACTACCCGCGAACTAAAAATGCCAAAGCATTAAAAATTGAATGCTGTCGATGCCATTTTAGAAATATTCGAAACCGCTGCAAGCCAATAGATTCCGTGCTTGTAGGGCGGTGGGTCGCAACCAGCTTAGACCTAATATGCAGAACTGTTTTAGTCCTCTATCCTATGCTCGGAATTCTCTTTTTATAAGCGTCCAGCAACTAGATGCCTATAAAATAAGGGTTCGCCGCCGTTTTTCTCCAAAATAGAGCCTAAATGAGCTTATTAAGCTTTAAGGCGATCAATTCAGCCAGCTCAGTTTCATCCCCAAAGAACGCCTTTTCCATTGAGCGATACATGGCTTGTTGATTTAGGTCTGAGTAATCCAAGCTGTAACCTGCCGCTTTGGCCAATTGGGAGATGAATACCCTTTGAACTCGCCCATTGCCATCTCTAAATGGGTGCAGGACATTAATCTCAGATAGGTAGTGAGCCAAACGCTTGGCCACAACCTCAATCCCTTTGCCCTCAAATAAGCTTTCTTGTTCCAAACCATCAAAGATTCTCTTGGCAGCAGAGTCAATCATTCGAACATTAGCAAAGCGACTGTTTTCACGCAGGATATCAACGCGCCGAACTTCTCCAGCCCAATCGTAGAGATCTTGAAATAGTTCGTAATGAATTGCTTTTAAATGGTCAAAATCGAAATTGCCAACTAAAGGCTTATCGGAGATTCCCACAATGCGGGCTACGGTAATGTCTGCTTCAAAGGCATCAAGCTGATCTTGATCCGCAATACCTAGTTTATTTTTTAGGGTCGATGAGCCCGGATAACAATAAACATCATCCGCGTCGTAACGAGACATATCTCTCTTTTGTTTCTCGGATAATTTGTTCGATTGTTTTTTTGCCAGAGATAAAAGAGTCGAGGTCCTTCATCACCCGCTTACTAGGCTCCAAACCTTCAACACGCACTGACCCCAAAGCATTGGAAACAATACTTTTTCGGTTAGCGGTTAACGTGTTCGTTTTCATATGGTTTGATTCTAAACAATGTAGCCCTTAATATAGTTTCATGCAATCAAAAGGGCAGGCTATTGAAGTGATTTTTGATGAAACTGTCGATGCCGTTTTGAGGAAATTTGATGCCGATGGATGCCGAGGTTCTCGGTGCGTATCGGGCGCTAGGCCTTGCTGTGCTTAGACCCAATGAGTAGAGGACTGTCAATCCTCTTGCCTACGTTTTCAATCCTCTGCTCTACCGACTGAGCTACCAGGCCAAGAGTTGAAATTATAAATGAAAGTAGGTTTTAGCCTGGAAAATGTGGTTTTACACTACCAGCCTTGATTCAACCCCTGCCAGTCTAGCTATTCCAAGGGGCTTAAAGATTATTAAGAAAGCTACCCCTTGAAATCTGAGCAGCCAGTTGCTCGGCTTGCTTGGCAATAGCACTTGCGGCAATGACATCACCCAGACTTCCCATAGTGGCAGGCCCAATCATCCGTAAAGTATTCCACCGCTTCTGCGGCGCATGAAGGACTCTCCAATTTTCATCAACTGCGATCCCAGACCCCAAGGGATCAAAAATGGCCAATTGATCCTCAATCAACTTCCTCAGCAAAGGATCTGATGCGACCCCCGTGCAATTAATGATCCGATCTCCGTTAACTTCAGCTCCATTTGCTAAGAGCACCTTCACCTGAGATTGATAGTATTGGATTTCTTTGGCGCGCCCCAATTTAAATTGGATTTGATTTTTTGCCCTTAACTGCTCATAAGCAGCGATGGTTTGAGGTGATGCCCTAAAGCGATATAAATTCCATAGCCATCCCAGTCTTTTAAATAAGGACCGCTTTTGATGGGGCGAAAATTGTTGCCAAATCGTATTTATATTTGGCCTTAACTCTTCCCAAGCGCTCTGCCATTCTGGGCTGGCTGTCGATGCAGAAGGTAAATAATTTCGCATAAAACGAATCATCTTAGCTGGCGTTAAATTCTGCGGCCAATTAGGCTGTACTTTTCTTTGCCAATTTGCCTGAGCTGGTGGCAATACTGCGCGTGGACTGATTACATAAATCATCCCAAGATGCTTACGCTCAACCAAAGTATTAATAACATCTAAGGCTGTTAATCCCCCTCCAAGCAAAATAATATTTTCTTGGGGATTAATTACCTCTAATGCAGACCCTGTCCACGGATTTTCAATCAGCTCTACTGAAGGCTTGACAGTTTTAGGGCTGGACACTTCACATGGCCAGGTAGGCGGTGGATTACCGGTGGCAATAATGATATGCTGGGCGCTTAATACACTTTGATCATCAAGTTCAAGATTCCAAAAGCCTTCTGTACCACTGATACCAAGAACTCTGGCTTTAATATGCTCTGGTTGACTTGATTTAGATTCACGCATAATTAGTCCAGAAACATAGCGCCCAAAATCTTGACGGCGATAGAAATAGCCTGCATCAGTCTTAGCGTGAGGGTCATTTATATTCTCTTGAGCCCAGCTTGAAAAATGCAAAGGATCTTCTGAAAAAATAATTGGCAGATCTTCGCGGATATTCAGTCGAAAAAATTGACTATCGCAACCATAAGCATTGCCCTTACCGACCTCGCCTGGGCCAACTATGGCAATAGATGTAGATGCAACTCCACTACGCAATAGATGCGCCGCCATTACCGCTGCAGCAAAGCCGTCACCAATGATTAGAACTTCTTTCAAAATCGACTTTTCCTCAGGGAGTAATACTTAAACGCAAATACGCCGCAAAAACAACCAAGTGAATGATGCCTTGAGCAAACGTGGCCCTACCCATTGAAATTGTCATCACACTTAAGATAAAGGTCAGCATTAAAAAAACTAACGATTTTGCATCTAGGCCAAGAGTTAGGGTGATGCCAAACATATAGGAAAGAATTGCTACTACAGGAATAGTGAGGCCAACGCTAGCCAAGCCCGAACCAAAGGCAAGGTTAAAGCTGTTTTGCATTTTGTTATCTATGGCCTGTCTGATTGCCGTGAAAGACTCTGGCAAGAGCACTAAACAAGCAATCAAAATTCCAACCACTTCATGCGGCGCGCCAATTGCTTGAACCCCAACCTCAATAAATGGGGCTAATTGTTTTGCCAACATAATCACGGCGAGCAGTGTCACGATCAGAGCTAAGGTGCTGATAATGGTTTTCTGATTGCTTGGCTGAGGATGCGATTTTGAGCCATGTATATCGTGATCAAAAACAGGCGCCAAAAACAATGCCTTGTGCCGGATAGTCTGCGCATATACATAAGTAACATACAAAATAAAACACGCTACTGCAGCGCCCCTCAGTTGTGGAAGGGTGTAGTTTGGACCGGGCGTACTGGTAGTGTAAGTAGGCAATACAAAGGCTAGCGTGGATGAGGTAATTAAAAGCGCTAATGCGATATTGCTACCCTCGGGCTTGAATACTGTTTCATGATGCTTGATAGCACCTATCAATAAGCTAACGCCCACAATGCCATTGCATACAATCATGATAGTAGCAAAGATCGAGTCCCGCACAACCGCCTCGCTACCAGGGCTTCTGCTTAATAAAATACTGGCTATCAGCGCTACCTCAATCACCGTAACAGCAATGGCCAATATCAATGTTCCATAGGGTTGGCCAACGCGATGCGCAATAATTTCAGCAAAATATACTGAGGTAAGCACTGCGGCTATCAGTGCAATCGTCAGAATAAGTACTATGAACATAAGATATATTTTTTGATATAGGTTTTATTATTTTTTAGATCGCAATACCATGAAGTTCGGCACACTTAAATTCCAGTGAATTGCGCAAGCCCTAAAAATGAATATTTGTGCGGAGCAAAGAATTTCGCCAGCCAATATATGCTCAGGGAAAAACTTAAATATCGCAACCATACTTGCACAGCCTAAAAGTACTGGGATGATATAAAGCTCGCTTGACATCAAAAGAGTTTTTCGACCCACCAGAACATCACGAATAATGCCGCCACCAATTGCTGACATTACACCAAATACAAGGGGAAGAATTGGGATGGTTAATCCAAGACCCCATATTTTGATAGTGCCTTGAATAGCAAATAAGGCCGCGCCCAAAGCATCCAAATACAGCATCAGCACATAAACTTTAGCGCTTCTGAAAAAAGGCCGGGCTATGAAAACGCATGCGCTAGCTAAAACAGCGAGCCGAATATCGATGGCATCCGGCAGCCAAAATACTGGAACACCAACAATTAAGTCACGTAAAGTGCCGCCACCCACTGCCGTAATGCTTCCCAAGACAACGACCGCAAAAATATCGATATCATCTTTTTCGTTAACGGCCAATACCGCTGTTATTGCGAAGGCAATAACAGCCAAGTTATTAAGCCAAAAGTTTAGGGCTTGGGTATCCATAGCGCTCTTTAGATTCTATATACATTAGTAGCTTTAGTTTGGCCAATGGAGGAAACACTAGAGAACCTTCAGCACTATCACGTCGACGTCATTTGGGAAATATTAGGGCATTGCGAGCCAATGTGCAGGGCTGTTTTAGTGTTTTCAACTCTACCCTACCAACTGGGCTATTAGGCCAAGAAACCCTTTACAGATGCAGGATTTCGATTCTGCGGGACAGCGACGCGCCGAACTAACTAGCGAACCAATTTGCCAAGTTCTGCAAGCAAATTCATAGATTTTGAACTAGGCACAAGATATTTCACCCTTCCATCAGTCTTGTCTTGTACAAGCTTTATTGCTTTTTTAGCGACCAATTTTTTGATAATTCCATGGATCGTAGCAGGCGATGCAATAAAGTCCATATCCAGCAATTGCTTTACCCTAAATGCCTCTTGATTCAAATACCTTCTTGTAATGATACGCAAAACCAAGCATTCTTTAATTGAAAGATCGCACTGATTACGAAGAGAATCTCGCCGATCTACAAAATCGAGATACGCGATGATATTTTTAGAGATAACGCTTGCTATAGCCACCCTTTATTTTCACTCATAAGTTTGTAGTTTTCTTATCTGAAGTCAATTTTATGCAT
>NZ_NCFJ01000499.1:0-1837 GCF_002281105.1 Polynucleobacter sp. 35-46-11 | reverse complement strand
CTATTTATTCCAACAACGCAATTCTCGATGCGGTACCACTAGATAGTCTATTTGAACGATCCTTATCTAGTGTTATCAAATTTTTCCCTGGCCTGGCCAAGCTACCTATTGATAAGAAGAAGCCGCTTCGTATTGTTGGTGGAAGTACTAATAAAATATTAGAAGCTTGTTTACCACTTGGTAATTTAGTTTTTGGTGATGGTGTTCAGGCCCATTGTGAAATCGCAATCTGGATGAGAAGTGTTGGCGATCCGATTGTTGGTGAGTTAGCATTTTCCTATCGCGTTAACGATGCCAATAGGAAGCAAGCTAAGGCACATAAGCGTGCTGATAAGTTCTTCAAAAAACTCCAAATCGAACTTGCGAACTGGTTGGAAATAGGTAGCACTAAAACTGCTTTGGTTTATGGAAAGCCAGAATAGTAATGGGTTCAGATATTGAGGGCGTTCATGCTGAAGTGCCGAGTCTAAAAGATCTCTTTATACAATTTTTCATCATTGGAGCGGTTAGCTTTGGTGGTGGGATTATTGCCTATGAGCGGATCTTATTGGTTGAGAAACGTAAGTGGCTTTCCGCAGATGAATTTATGGCCTACCTGGCCATTAGTCAAACGATGCCAGGTCTCAATTCTGTAAACCTCGCAGTGATCTCTGGCGACCATTTGCGTGGTGCCTTGGGTGCAATTACTGCAACCATAGGTCTCATTCTGCCGGGATCAATCTTTGTATTAGCAGTAGGCATCATCTATGCGAGTGCTGCAGATCATCCCTTGGTTAACTATGTGTTGGCAGGCATTGCTGCTGCAGCTACTGGACTTTTGGCTGCCATCACTTACAAGATTGGCAGTGATCATTGGAGACACATGCAATCTTTGCTCATTATTATTTGCACCTTTTTATTAATGAGTATTGCCAAATTATCTTTACCCTATGTCATTTTGATTATGGCGCCGATTTCTCTGTACTTATATCGGCCGAGTAAAAAAGTATGAGTGCATTAATTCATCTGGGCTTGAGCTTTGCCTTGCTATCGATTTTGGCGGTTGGCGGAGGCACTGCCGTATTGCCAGAGATGCAAACAGTCTTGGCGCAACAGTTTGGCGTTAACCATACTCAATTCGTTCATATTTACAGTATTGGTCAGTTGGCACCGGGGCCGAATATGTTGATGGTCCTAGTCATTGGCTATCAAATTGCAGGACTAATGGGAGCAGGGGTTGTACTGCTCTCCTTTTTCTTGCCGTCGAGCTTCTTGTGTTTCTATGTTGGCCGCCTGTGGAATCGCTTTGGTGAAAATCCTTGGAGACGTTCCATTCAAAATGCATTGGAGCCGATTTCAATTGGCCTAATGGCCTCTGGCGTTTATGCCGTGGGCAAAGCTTCTATCGTGGGAGGTGTGACTGCGGCGCTTGCACTGGTGACCCTTTACCTTATCCTCAGAACCAAAATTAACCCAGTATTAGTCATTCTTGGCTCCGGAGGATTGGGTGCTTTATTGATGGCTTACCTAAAATAGTCTAAAGCTTAGAAAGTTCCTCGCAAGCCAACCATGAGACTTCTGCCTGGTTGCGGAGCGAAGAGTCTCACAGCCATTGGTGTAGTGGCATATCGAATTTGCTCATTAAGTAAGTTCTTCAAATTCATATACACAGTCCAATTCACATCCTTAATTTTCTCTGTATAGGAGATGCCTGCATTCAAGAGGTTATAACTTGGCGCAGGACCGATTTCCCAGCTAGCTAATTTATTTTGTTGATAGCTATAGATATAAGTTGCATTGGTGAGCCAGCCATTTCGTTGATGAGCTAGTTCTGCACCTAAACGTGGAGCAGGTTGCA
>NZ_NCFJ01000061.1:0-10631 GCF_002281105.1 Polynucleobacter sp. 35-46-11 | reverse complement strand
CTACTGATTTGGGTCTGTCAACACCTTTCGTAGTCTTTTTCTATAAAAAAGCGAAGTTTTTTCTTACTTTTTAAATAAATTCATTAAAAACAAAGAGATAGCGATTGGAAATATTTTCAATATTTTTTTAAAAAGATGGATTTTTATGGGTTTGACTGAAAAATACAGGCTGACTGGGGTCGTTTTTTCCTGCTTTATTGGCTTTTTTGCCTTAACCCAATTACCTAGGGAAAACCCTGTAAGTTCTGATGATTTCTGCTAATATATTGCTATGCACAATAAATTAGCAAATAGTCACTCACCCAGCAAGCTATATACAGCGGGCTTGGCAGTTCCTGTGCGCGAATTACATGCAGGCCATAGGAATGAAATCCTGCATCACCTATTGCTACTAAATGAAGAGGATCGACGCTTGCGCTTTGGTACTCAGACCCCTAATGAGGTTATTCATCATTATGTAGAGGGCCTAGATTTCAATAGAGATACGGTGTTTGGTAGTTTTGACTCCCATCTGAACCTCATTGGCATGGCGCATTTAGCGTACCTGCCAAGAACTAAAGGTCAGCCAAACTCCGCTGAGTTTGGGGTATCCGTACTTACTGATGGCCGTGGACAGGGTATAGGCACGGCCTTATTGGCGCGCGCCTCAGTTCACTCACGCAACACTCGCATTGAAACCTTGTTTGTGCATTGCCTGGCAAACAATAGAGCCATGATGCATCTAGCTCAAAAAGCTGGCATGCGCGTTGAATATGCCTATGGCGATGCAGATGCTTACTTAAAATTGCCACCCGCAAACCCGGGTACGATTGTTGAAGAAGTCGCCAATGAGCAATGGGCTGACTTTGACTATGCGCTGAAAGAAAATCTTAAGCGTTCGAATGCTGTGTGGGCTTGGTTTCTAGGCAAGCCTGTCATTCGCCCAACTTAATTTGCGCTAGGCGCTCCGCGCAAAATCCAGCCCGCCAATAAAGATGTATCGGCATCACTTAACTTCGCATTTGCTGGCATTGGCACAACGCCCCAAGATCCCGAGCCACCTTTAATAATTTTGTTTTTTAAAAATACTGTTGCGCTAGGATCGTTCGCATATTTTTTTGCAACAGCCTGAAAGCCGGGGCCCACAATTTTTTTATCTACCGCATGGCATCCCAAGCAAGCGTTCTGTTTTGCAAGTCTGAATGCCTTTGCATCATCGCTTGTTGCGTGCGCACTTACAGATAAAAGCAGGGTGAGGACGGTGAGCAAAAATAATTTCAAATATTGCTTCGCAAAATTCATTGCACATCTCGCATTAAATAGTTTTACTGTTTTGGTGCTGAGTTAGGCTGAGTCTCATCTGCCTTGCCTTGTTTTTCTAAGCGCGATTTTTCTGCATCAGAAATAATATCGAAATAGGCATAAACATCTTTCACGCCATCAATATTGCTCGTTAATTTCTTAGCAATCGCTGCTTCATTCTGCGTCAGAATTCCCATTAAATAAACACTACCACCTTCAACAACAATCGCCATCGAATTGGATGGCAACTTGTCCGTAAAAATCATTTGTGCTTTTATTTTAGATTCAAGGAACGCATCATTCGCGCGAGCTGTATAGGTGCTGTTTGGACCAATGGCCAATTCATTAAAGACGGAACGTACGTTCTTCATTGACTTTACATAAGCGCCGGCCTGGCCTTTAATATCGGAGTCTTTTGCTTCACCAGTCAACAATACCTTTTGATTAAATGAGGTCACGTTGATATGTGCATCATCGCCATAGCGCTTAGCCAGCGCATTTCCAGCCTCAAGCTCAATCCCCTTATCGATTGCCTGTACAGCTGGTGTACGACGATCAGCCATAACACTCGCGCCCGCCACAACACCACCAACAGCTAACACCCCGCAACCAGACAAGAATGATGAAATCAAAAGTGCGGCAAAGAGTTTGATGGTGAGTGTATTTCGCATATACGAACTTTCTAATTAGTGAATCTATTAATCGAGCAATAAATGATCTACGCCATCACATAGGGCATGAAGTAGAACCAAATGTGTTTCTTGGATGCGAGCAGTACGAGTGGAGGGCGCGCATAAATGGATGTCATCTGCATCCAATAGGCTTGCAATTTTTCCGCCGCCATTACCAGTCAGAGCAATAATTTTTATCCCCATCTTTTTGGCAGCCTCAATTGCCTTGACTACATTTTTTGAATTTCCTGAGGTGGAGATGCCGATCAAGATGTCGCCTTTTTTTCCAAGGCCACGCACTTGCTTGCTAAAAATTTCATCGTAGCTGTAATCGTTTCCTACCGCAGTCAAGATTGAGGTATCAGTTGTTAATGCAATCGCAGCCAACTCTTGTCGCTCTCTCTCAAAGCGACCAATCAGCTCAGCAGCAAAATGTTGCGCATCTGCAGCAGATCCGCCATTACCGCAAGCCATTACTTTTCCGCCTGCACGCAGACAGTCTGTCATTGCGACTATGCCACGCGCAACTTGCTCAGGAAGTATTTTTTCAGCTGCTTGCTTTACAGCAATGCTGTCTAAGAAATGTTGGGATGCGCGAGCGCGCAAACGTTCGAGGGTATCTTTATCCATCATATTATTATGCGCCAAAGTACGTGCAAGATGTCTATGCTGCCCCTGAATTCAAAAGAGACGTATGCTCTTACCTGTTGATATCTCTTTTGCAAAAGATTGCCCCATGGAATTAAGCTCCTTTGACTTTTTAAAACAGCAGGATCTACCAGCAGGGGCCCTATACATGGTTGCCACTCCTATTGGCAATATGGGAGACATTACATTGCGCGCTCTGCACGTGCTTAATTCCGTAGACGGCATCGCCTGTGAAGACACCAGACATAGCGCGTCCTTGCTTCAACACTTCGGCATTCATAAGAAATGCGTCGCCCTGCATGAGCACAACGAAATTGCTGGTGCTCAAAATATCATTCAACACCTTTCCCAAAATGAACGCTGGGCCTACATATCGGATGCGGGCACCCCAGGCGTTTCTGATCCAGGCGCAAGACTAGTTAATGCGGTTCAAAAAGCCGGCTTTCGAATTATTCCTGTTCCAGGGGCTAGCGCAGTGTCCTCTGTTATCTCCGCTAGCGGCTCAGTCATGTTGTCATCAGAAGGGCGCTTCCAATTTCTCGGCTTTTGGCCAAACAAGGCAAAAGAGCGCGGGGCCCTTATTCAAGATATGCGAAGCAGTTCAAAAACGAGCATCTTTTTTGAATCGCCACATCAAATACGCGACACACTAATAACGCTTAGCAAAGAACTAGAGCCCAAGCGACAAGTGCTCGTAGGCAGAGAGCTCACCAAAAAATTTGAGCAGCTGGTCACGCTCAGCGCTGCAGACATTCCAAAGTGGCTTGAGAAAGCAGAGAGCCTAAAAGGTGAATTTGTTATTTTGGTAGCAGGTCGCCAAACTAGTTCGGACAAGGCTCCGGAATACTCAGCATTATTGTTGTGGGCTAATGCATTGAGCCCTCATTTAGGCAGCAAAGAGATTGCTGCCGTGCTTTCTCAAGCACTTGGGATCACCAAAAAAGAAGCCTATCAAGTGGCTCTCGATGCTAAAGATCAAAATGAAGGGCAATAAAAAAGCTGGCATAAAGCCAGCTTTTTTTGAGAGTGCTAAGAATTATTTAGCGGCTGGGGCGGCTTCATTAGTTTCCGCTAGCGCGCTAGCATCTTTGAAGTTCAATTGCGCCACAGGCTTAATGAGCTGCTCAGCAGAAGCCTCTGCATCTGCACGCTTGCCATTATTTACAAACACCATTAATAAAAGAATGATGATCAGGGGCACAAAAAAGCTGGCAAATACCATGATGATCAATTGTTTGGGAGACTTAATTAGACTGCCGTGTGCTTCGCTCATAGGACTTTTATCGTTTGACGGGTTGTAGGGTTAACTTTGCCCCAATTATAACGAGACCGCTAGGGGTATAGGCACTTACAATAGCGTGGTTAGAGAATTCCCTACTGGCGCCCGTAGCTCAGTGGATAGAGTATTGGCCTCCGAAGCCAAGGGTCGCAGGTTCGATTCCTGCCGGGCGCACCAAAACAGGGGGGTTTTTGACCTACATCATGCGTCAATTTGTGAAAAAGGCTATCATTTGCACCTAACTTATTGATTCTTATCATGTCAAATCACGTAAATCCAGCACTCTCTGAACCATCTTTGGCCAATCCTTTGGCCCCTGATCTTCCATTGCCGCACCGAAAAGTCATCCGTAGCTGGCTAATCCCAATGGCCGAGGGGGAAACAGTAAAGGCAATCGCGCTTTTAGTATTAGATGCTGCTTTGTGGCTAGGCTGTATTGCTGGGACCATTTTTGTCGAAAGCATTCTCATCAAGATCATCTTGGGTTTGGTTGCCGGCTTTGTTACAGGTCGCATCTTCATTTTGGGCCATGACGCTTGCCACCAAAGCTACACCCCACACCGCGAACTCAACAAAGTCTTGGGTCGCATTGCGTTCTTGCCGTCCTTAACACCATATAGCTTATGGGATGTAGGTCACAACGTGGTTCACCATGGTCAAACTAACCTCAAAGGCTTTGACTTTGTTTGGGCCCCTTTATCAAAAGCTGAGTTTGATGCCCTACCCGCATGGCGTAAAGCCCTAGAGCGTCTTTACCGTAGCGGCTGGGGTCCGGTTTTCTATTACCTCATTGAAATTTGGTGGAGACGTGAGTACTTCCCAAATGCCAAGAACAAACCAGGTGACCGTCCAATTTTCCTGAAGGACAATTTGCTGGTAACCGGCTTTGCCATTATCTGGATTGCTTGCCTTATTGCTGGTGCGCTTGCCACTGGCCAATCGGTTTGGCTTGGCCTGATTACCGGATTTGCTGTTCCTTTCCTGTTCTGGAACGGCATGATCGGTTTTGTGGTCTATGTGCACCATACCCACCCAAAGGTTTCTTGGTATGACAAAAAATCTGAGTGGTTGCGCGCCCAGCCTTTTGTATCGACCACAGTGCATTTAACGTTTAATTGGATTTGGGGCTCTTTAATGCACCACATCATGGAGCATACGGCTCATCACGTGGATATGAGCGTTCCCCTTTATCGCCTCCAGGAAGCCCAAAATACCCTCGAAACTATCCTTCCAGAGCGTATTTTTGTGCAAAAGTTCTCTTGGGCCTGGTATTTTGATACTGCCCGTAAATGCAAGCTCTATGACTTCGAAAACAAGGCTTGGCTCGATTTTGATGGTAATAAAACAGCTGATTCGGTCAGAGTCGTCCTAAGCCCTGCTCCAGCAGGACAAAACGGGTAAAATAGATCTTCTGTACAAGATTTGGCTTACCCGGATTGCCCATGACTACCTCGACTCCAGCTGCCCCCCAAGAAACCTCTCAGAGCCTTAAGTTTTGCTCTTCTTGCAGTCGCGAAAAGCGTCTGGAAGGTGGCACCTGGATTCCGACAAGCAACCGAAAGCAACGCTGGATTTGTGCAAGCTGTTTATATAACCGCACACATCGTACCGGTTCAGCAAAAACCTAATTTTTCGATTCAACTTCGCACGCTCAGACTTGATCAATCCTTAACGTAGTGATTTGTTTGGCGTTCCTTGCCAAATGTCGACATAGGCCCATGACCAGGAACAAACTGTACGTCATCTCCTAATGGCCATAATTTTGTCTTAATTGCATTAATTAAATCTGCGTGGTTGCCGCGAGGAAAATCAGTTCTTCCAATCGAGCCTGCAAAAAGTACATCGCCCACCAAAGCCAAACGATCTTCTTTATCAAAGAACACTACATGGCCGGGTGTGTGGCCAGGGCAATGCAAAACCTTAAAATCAACATTACCAACCTGTACATGATCGCCATCCTCCAACCAGCGAGTTGGCACGAATGCTTTTGCATTTTCAAATCCAAACCGGGCAGTTTGCTCAGGCAGTTGATCCAACCAAAACTGCTCGTCGATTTGTGGGCCCTCAATCGGCACCCCTAATTGATCGGCTAAGTCCTTGGCCGCAGCACAATGATCAAGATGGCCATGGGTTAACAAAATCTTTTTAACGGTGCCGCCCATTTGTTGCACAGCTTCCAAGATCTTATCTATATTGCCGCCTGGATCAACTACTGCTGCATCACCAGTTTCTTGGCAAACCAAGACCGAACAGTTTTGCTCGAAGGGGGTAACGGGAACAATTCCCAATTCGATCGGCATAAATAAAAAGGCTTAAAGTAATTGGTCACTAGTTTATGGCAAAGACGCTAGAATACATCTCACAGGATAAACAATGAAAACTCAAGATACATTTAAATTTGCAGAAACGCATGAGTGGGCCAGCATCGAAGAGGATGGGCTAGTATGGGTAGGTATTAGCAATCATGCACAAGAAGCATTGGGTGACGTCATGTTTTTTCAAGCGCCAGAAATTGGTCGGAAAGTGAAACAAGGTGAGGCTATTGCTGCAATTGAGTCTGTTAAGGCGGCGAGCGATATTCATGCGCCCATAAGCGGCGAGGTAGTTGCCATTAATGAAGAGATGGATGTCAGCCCTGAAGTGGTGAATGAAAAACCTTATGCAGTTTGGCTTTTTAAAATTAAACCGATATCATCAGAATCATTGAGCGTGGATCTCAACTCGTTGATGCCTCTTGCTCAATACGAATCTGGCCCTGGCGCTTAAATAGCAATCGGATCGCGCTCTACTAGCCAACGAATGCGCGATTCTTTGCTGATTCTTCCAGTGGAGTCGTGACGCAGCTCTTGATCAATCATTTCAAGCGCTTCTTGTAGCGCCTTGCGATTACCCGACTCAATTAGTAATTGGGCGCGCTCTGCACCAGCAACTCTCATGACGGGCTTTGGTACAGGGTCATAGACCTTCAGCTCTTTTGTAATCATGCCTCTATTTTTCATGCGAGACTTCAGTTCATTCAAAAACTGAATCGCCTTATCGAGGCTTTTACCCTCAGCGTGAATAAGGGCCTGATAAGAGTAGGGCGGTAACTTTGCCTCCTCACGCTCACCAGCAGTAAATGCTAAAAATCCATCAATGTCATGTCTCAATAAATACTGAAATACTGGCGACTCTGGGTACTGTGTCTCGATATAAATATCGCCACTAGCTTCACCGTTAGCACTAGATCTTCCTGCGCGTCCAGCAACTTGAACTAGCTGTGCAAATAATCTTTCAGGGGCTCTAAAGTCTGCCGCATAGAGTCGACTATCTGCATCTAATACTGCGACCAATCCAATGTTCTGATAGTCGTGTCCCTTTGCAATCATTTGGGTGCCAACAACAATATCTACATTGCCATCATGTATCTCCTGAAAGAGTGCCTCTGCTCCTTTACTCTTTCTACTGGAGTCTGTATCCACACGCAAAACCCTAGCTTTTGGCCACATTTCTTCGATAGCATCCTCTAGCTTTTGGGTGCCATGGCCAAGTGTTTTTAAATCTGCATTTCCACAGTCCGGGCAAAATTGTGGGATCGGCTTTACCAAACCACAATGGTGACAACTTAATACTGGTCGTCGCCCCAAGGCTCCCGCTTTATGCATCACAGTATAGGTTGAGCATTGAGTGCATTTTGATAGCCAATTACATGCTGAGCAACTGAGCACCGGAGCATAGCCTCGGCGATTAATCAAAATAAGACTCTGCTTTTTTTCCGAAAGTGACTTGGTAATAGCATTCGCAAGTGTTTTTGTAATGAGGCTCTTTTGCTTGGGGACACCAATATCACCCGGGCTAAATTGATTTTGTGGGTCACGCGTATTAATTAAATGTACCTTGGGTAGGCTTGCACCCTGTGCACGCTGATCCAATCGAATATATTCATAGCGGCCTGATTGAGCTGCTAACCAGGTTTCTAGCGATGGCGTAGCTGAAGACAGGAGAATCGGAATTTTTTCGTCATGAGCCCGCCATATTGCTAAATCTCTTGCAGAGTAGCGCGTTCCATCTTGTTGCTTATACGATGGATCATGCTCCTCATCCACTACGATAGCGCGCAATTTTGGCATTGGCGTTAACGCCGCCAATCGCGTTCCTAAAATAATCTGCGCATTGCCTGTCATTGCCTCATACCAAGCAATGCCTCTTTTCTTTTCACTTACACCGCTATGTAATACCGCCATTTTTTTATTTGGAAAATAGGCTATTACACGTCGCTCTAATTGCGGCGTCAAATTAATTTCCGGCACCAACAAAAGTACTTGCGCGCTTTCATCACTTAAGACGCTTGCCAGCCAATTGAGAAAGACTGCAGTCTTTCCGCTCCCCGTTTGACCCTGCAACAAGATCACTCTAAATTGATTTTCTTTTTCACCGTCTGCCAATAATGCTTGCAAGGCAATCTTTTGATTTGGATTTAATTGATCTTGGGTGATCAATCCTTCCACTACGGTATCAATCTTTTTCTTACTCTTCTTTTCTGCTGACTCTATTTTTTCTGGAATTTTTTCCCAGTTAACTGCTTTTTTCCACATCTGTGGAATAACTGGCAAGATGGTTTCACCAAGCGCATGGATGTAATACTGGCTTGCAAAATTCATCAGCCGCAATAGTGCAGGATCGAAGACTGGAAGTGGGGCGAGTCGATTAACAGATTTGAGTTTTTCTATCTCGTAATCAGAGTGATTGCTCACTTTTATTACAAGCCCAATTTCCATCGTCCTTGCAAAGGGCACCTCAACCACATTGCCTATCTCTGGTAATTTGCCTAATTTTTCAGCATCCCATAGGTAATCAAAGCCCTGAGCTAAGGGCTTATCAATCACTACCTGAACAACAATGGGTTTAAGCGTCATTTTGCAAATTTTTCACCTTATCCTGTGGATAAGTCTGTGGATATCATTTGTTCTTTAATATTCCTATAGCCATTCTATAGGAGCATCATCTTGTATAGAAAATTAGCATTTTCTATATTGTCTTTAGTAATCAGTAAGTTACATTGATTACTAAAGGTGAAAGTTTATAATTCTCCCGAATCTCACTGTATTTATAATTTTGCACATTTCTGTGCATAACTTTTGCCGAAATATTGGCTAAAGTTAGCAATTACTTGTGCTTATTGCACTGCCCGCAGGGCTTTTGACTTAGCGATTACCGTCTCAGAGAGAGCCGCCACACTTTCGGGTGGGGTAAATTGATTGATGCCGTGACCCAGATTAAAGATATGTCCATCGAGCGCATGCAGTCCGGGTTTTAATGCCGGGGCACTAGCTAAGTCGTCCAAAAGACCTTCGGCAGCGGAAGCGATCTGCTTGGGCTCTGAAAATAAAAGGAGCGGGTCTAAATTACCCTGTAAAGCCAAGGGCTTGTTAATTTCTAACAGTTGCTTGCGAGCTCGACTTAATCGCATGGTCCAGTCGATCGCGATGACATCCGCCCCAACTTGAGCCATATCATTTAGCCAAATACCGCCACCCTTAGTGAACATAATGACTGGTATCTTGCGACTCTCATGTTCACGCGGAAGCAATGCAATCACTTTTTGCATTGCTGCCAATGACATGCGCTGATACCAACCATCAGGAAGTAAGCCTCCCCAGGTATCAAAAATCATCAATGCTTGTGCACCAGCTTTTACCTGCTCAATTAAGTAAGCGGCAACCGACTGCACATTAATCTCAAGAATATGTTCGAGCAAATCAGGGCGGCTAAACATCATGGTCTTTGCATGACGAAAATCGTCCGAACCTGAACCGTCAATCATGTAGCAAGCCAATGTCCAGGGGCTTCCAGAGAAACCAATCAATGGCACGCGCTGCTTACCGTCTTGAATTAATGCTTTACGAATTTCAGATACAGCATCAAAAACATATTTGAGCTGATCCATATCAGCAACACGTAATTTCTTGACCGCCTCTTCAGTGCGAAGAGGGTGATCAAAACTAGGGCCTTCGCCTGCGGTAAATTTCAATCCCAAACCCATTGCATCGGGGATCGTCAAAATATCGGAGAACAAAATTGCCGCATCTAATGGATAGCGATCCAATGGCTGGAGCGTTACTTCAGTAGCGTAGGCTGGATTTTTAGCAAGGCCGAGAAAACTTCCAGCTCTTGCACGAGTAGCGTTGTACTCGGGTAGATAGCGGCCAGCTTGGCGCATGAGCCAAAGCGGTGTTTGATCAACCGCTTCGCCCAAGCAGGCTTTTAAAAACCGATCATTTAACAACAAGGAGATGACCGGCTTTTACTTTTTACGACGGAAACGAGCAATCGCTGCAAGCTGTGCTGCCGCCATTGCAAACTCTGATTGGGCTAATGCCAAATCAAATTCAGTGCCACGATTTTGCATTGCTTCTTCAGCGCGCTTCTTAGCTTCGTTTGCTTTAGCTTCATCAAGATCATGTCCGCGAATAGCAGTATCTGCTAATACAGTTACATGATCAGGTTGAACTTCTAAATAGCCACCCGCTACGAACACAAACTCTTCATCACCATCAGCTTTTTCAATACGAACTGAACCTGGACGAATGCGTGTAATCAAAGGAGTGTGGCCGCGCAAAATACCGAGCTCACCATTTTCACCAGGAAGCGCAACAAACTTGGCTTCACCGCTAAAAATAGATTGCTCAGCACTTACTACATCGACGCGTATGGTTGACATAATTTCCCTAGATGAGTTCGATTAAAGCTTCTTAGCTTTCTCGATGGCTTCA
>NZ_NCFJ01000498.1:0-1843 GCF_002281105.1 Polynucleobacter sp. 35-46-11 | reverse complement strand
AGGGCTGCAATCAGTTTTTGATTGTTAGCAGCGCTATCCCCATCAACACCTGCATAACGCGCTGAGTAGACTCCAGGTGCGCCATCTAATGCGTGGGCACAAATTCCGGAGTCATCGGCAAGAGCAGGTAGGCCACTAGCTGCGCTGGCATGACGTGCTTTAGTCAAGGCATTCTCAACAAAAGTGTGATGCGGCTCTTCTGCTGACGGAATGGCCAACTCACCCTGAGGGATAACCTGAAAATGAAAGGGCGCCAAGAGCTCCTGGAACTCTCGAACCTTACCGGCATTGTTAGAAGCGAGAACGAGTTTTTGCACCAGCTACCCTTTGATCTTTTATTTAAATGCTTCTTTTTGGAGTTGCGTTAAATCCGCAATACCTTGCTCTGCTAAATCTAAGAGCGCATTTAATTCAGAGCGGGAGAATGCTGCGCCTTCAGCAGTACCTTGCACTTCAATCATTCCGCCTTTGCCGGTCATAACGACATTCATATCCGTATCGCAAGAAGAGTCTTCTGGGTAATCCAAATCAAGCACTGGCACGCCTTGGTAGATGCCAACAGAAATCGCTGCAACGCTATCAATAATAGGATCTGATTTCAGTACACCACTTTGCAGGAGGGTATTAATCGCATCACGTGCGGCAACATAAGCGCCCGTAATTGATGCGGTTCTGGTTCCACCGTCAGCTTGTAAGACATCACAGTCAAGATGGATAGTTCTTTCACCCAATATTTTGAGATCAAAGACGCAACGCATCGCACGGCCAATCAAGCGCTGAATCTCTTGTGTGCGACCAGACTGCTTACCTCGTGCAGCTTCACGATCGCTACGGGTGTGAGTGGAGCGGGGGAGCATGCCGTATTCAGCAGTAACCCAACCTTCACCTGAGCCTTTTTTATGGGGAGGTACCTTTTCCAGAATACTGGCGGTACAGAGTACCTTGGTATCACCAAAAGCAATCAGAACTGAGCCTTCTGCATGCTTGGTAAAAGCACGGCTGATACTCACTGGGCGCAATTGCGTAGGGGTGCGGCCACTAGGGCGGGTGATGTTGGGCTTGGTCATGGGGTTTGGTCCTAAAGATCTACAATGTCCATATGATATCGAGCATGACTGGTTATGGCAGCGCTTCACGCCAAGTTTCCCTAGGAGCTGGTGTAGTAGCTGATCTGCAGGTGGAATGTCGGGCTGTCAACAGCCGCTTTCTGGATTTGGGCTTTCGTCTTCCGGATGAGTGTCGCGGGGCTGAGCCTGCCTTAAGAGAAATGGCGACTCAAAGCCTATCTCGAGGCAAGGTCGAGTTTCGGGCCGCATGGCGCGTTAATTCGGGTGCAGCGGGAGCTGCCAAAGCCAACCCCCATGCCTTGGGTGCCCTAAACAAAGATCGTTTAGACGCCCTGTATACCTTGCAGGAGCATGCTCAAGTCGCTTTTCCCCATGCTGAAGCATTGCGGATTTCGGATATTTTGCGCTGGCCTGGCATTGTTTCTGAACCAAGAGGTGAGGAAGAGGGTTGGATTGCCGCTACTGTGGAAGCTGGTCGTGCTGCTTTGGCTGTCCTCATGGATAGCCGCCATGCCGAAGGCAAGGCCTTAGTCACAGTATTAACGACTATCACAAGCAAAATGCGTGAGATTGTGAAGAGCATTGAGCCTAAGGTGCCGGCTTACGTTTCTCAGTACCAAGAAAAACTCACTGAACGCTTGGCTGAAGCATTAGCAGCTCAAGAGCAGGGCAAGGGTAGTTCTGGCACGGAGTTGATGGAGCGTATTCGTCAGGAGGTGGTGCTCTACGCAGTTCGTATCGATGTTGCGGAAGAGTTTGCTCGACTCAAGACTCAT
>NZ_NCFJ01000497.1:0-1843 GCF_002281105.1 Polynucleobacter sp. 35-46-11 | reverse complement strand
CCTGGGCCAAGATCCCTATCACTCCCCTGGACTAGCCCAGGGCTTGGCTTTTTCGATTCCCGGCAACATTCCAAGAAATTCTCGGCAATTTCCCAGCTCCTTACGCAATATCAGCAAAGCCCTGGTACTCGAGGGTTTTGGTGCTCTCCCCAATGGAGATCTCCACGGTTGGGCTGAGCAAGGCGTATTACTACTCAATACGGCTCTCAGCGTTAAATTGGGTGAGGCAGGCAGTCATACCAATCTTGGGTGGAAATCCCTTATTGATCGACTTATCGGGAATTTAGCACCCCAAAAGCCAAATCTAATCTGGATGCTTTGGGGTGGCCATGCTCAATCTAAGCTACCCCTGATTGAGATAGCCCCAGACCAATTGATTCTGCAATCCTCCCACCCTTCAGGACTGGGAGTCTACAAAACAGATCAGCCATTTCTACAGCCTGATGCAAAGGCAAGCTGCGGGCACTTTACTAAAGCTAATGAGTGGCTGATAAAAAAGGGTCTAGAACCAATTGCCTGGGTGGATAGCAATAATTTAATTGGATTAGACTTATTTTCTACGGGGGATTAACCTTTATGTTACATGTAACAAATAAATGAGTTAACATGTTACATGTAACATAAACAAAGAGCCTAGAAATGTCCTCAAATATCTCACTTCGAGTCCAAAAACACAGGCTTGCCTTAAGGGATGCTGGATTGCGCCCCATTCAAATATGGGTTCCAAATACCCAAGCGCCAGGTTTTTTTGAAGAGTGTCGTCGCCAATCAGCATTAGTAGCCAGATCCGATCGAGCAGACAAAGAATTAATGTCCTTCCTTGATGATGCATTAGCTGACTTTGATGAAGTATGAAACGTGGCAATGTAGTAACGGTTGCTATGCAGGGCGACTTTGGAAAGCCGAGACCAGCCTTAGTACTTCAGTCAGACGTATTTAGTGATATTCATGCAACGGTAACCGTTGCCCTGATTTCAAGTGAAATTGTGCAAGCTCCAATATTCAGACTTGATATTGAGCCCAATGAAACCAATGGGCTATCTCGGCCATCCCAAGTTCAAATCGATAAAATCATGTCAATTCGGAGTGAAAAAATTGGGTCCGTGATTGGTGAGCTCAATGACGTAATGATGGTGCGCGTTAACAGGGCGCTAGCTCTTTGGCTAGGATTGGCCTAAATAGCCTTCCTAGAAACTGCCGCATAAAGACAGCAAACAAGGCTGGAGACCACTATCGCACTGAGCCACTCCAGCATCTGACCAGATTGAAATAAGCCCGAAAATTGGCCGATATATGAGCTAGCCAGTGCGGCCAAGAAGCCAACTAAGGCTGTAATAAGAAATTTCTTAGATTTAAGCTTAATACGACGTTGCCCCGGATAAAAAAGTAAGGCAAATACGCCCGTTAAGCCGCCGATCACCAGAAAAGCTAAAAACCCCATTACCACCCCCATTGTTACTGCCATCAAATCTATAATCACCATTATGAAGTTGTTGACACTCGGCATCAATCATCACACAGCGCCGGTCGCCATTCGGGAGAAGGTCGCCTTCGACCCTGAGTTTCTTCAAGAAGCGTTGCACGATCTTCGCCAACATCTTGTTGGCGCGAATCAGGCTGGGTTACCTGAGGCCACAATTTTGTCGACCTGCAATCGCACTGAGGTGTATTGCGCTGCCAATGATGCAGATGCAGCGAGTCTTTTACATGAAGCGACTTTTGATTGGTTAGCAAAAACTCAACAACTTGCTCCAAGTAGTTTGGAGCCGCACATTTATTCACTACCGCAATCGGATGCGGTACGTCACGCTTTTAGGGTGGCCTGTGGATTAGATTCCATGGT
>NZ_NCFJ01000496.1:0-1846 GCF_002281105.1 Polynucleobacter sp. 35-46-11 | reverse complement strand
ACCGTTAACCCAACGCTTAGGAAAATTGCTGTCGGTTGCTGTAAACATGACCTTAGCACCAACCTTCAAAGTTAGATGATTGGGTGAAGGCAAATTACGGTCATCGACATTGAACTTGCCGGTACTATTACCGGTGTAGACTTTGGCGTCTGTAGTTAATGCACGCAGGCCTGCATTATTAATTTGATCGGCACGGGCAGTGGTTGTAGTCAGCGTAATTGTTTGATCATCCACTTCTGGTGCATTTTCAAAGCACTGCTCATTCAAAATATTGAGCGCCTCACCAATATCTTGATTAATACGGATCTGATTGAGAAGTCCTGCAAAGTGTGCATCCTTCTGACGGAAGATCTTAGACAACTCCACCATAGTCACGTCTTTACGATGCAAGGCCATCGCACAGAAGAAATAAGGGCCCTCATAGCCTCGCTCAGATAACACCTGCATATCTGCCTGGGATACAACTGGTGGCAATTGAAATAAGTCCCCCACAAACATCACCTGAATGCCGCCAAAGGGCTGGCTCTTGTGTGGACCATTAGCGCGCAGAAACAAATCCATTGCATCAATCACGTCTGCTCTAACCATGGAGATCTCATCAATGATAAGCAGTCGGATATCTTTATAGAGACGCTTATCTTTTAAAGGCTTGATATCTTCTTCTGGAAAGATTAAGCGTGGTGGTAAACGAAAGAATGAATGAATCGTGACACCCTTGACTTGCAATGCAGCTACGCCAGTTGGCGCCACCACCACGACGTTACCTGGAATGTTCTCACGCAGATAGCCAATTAAGGTAGTCTTACCGGTACCCGCCTTACCACTAACAAAAATATAAGGGTCATGACGTTCGATGGCGTCGATTACGTCCTGGTATTCAGGGGTAATTTCAATAGCGGATGGGTCTACTACGGTATTGGTCATCCCTTATTGTTTCATGGGATCAACTAACGCAGCGAAAGCCGATATACACCACACCGATATCTGCCGACTTGGACTCCACATCAGACTCTTTTTGTCTGTCTGGTCCATACCACCAGGAAGCGCCTCGGGTAATGAAACCACCATGACGCTGGGTCGCAGTCCACTCCCAAACATTCCCGCCCATATCTAATAAGCCATTCACTCCAGGTTTTGTGGTGCCAGCAGGTACATGACCAGTGCCGCGATTTAACGCACCTGCTGGTGCTACACCCTTGTAATCGCCACAACCATTCAAGCAATGGGAAACAGCCGGGGTGACTCCACCTGGAAAGGGATAACGCTGACCTTTGGTATAGCCAGCGGGAGGAGCCTCTCTTTGTTCCACAAACGCCGCAGAGATCCACTCAGCATCAGTCGGTAAACGTTTGCCATAGAAGCGACAAACAGCAGCAGCTTCGGATTGATTGAGATGCACTGCAGGCTCTCTGGAATTGGGGGTAACGCCATAGGGGGTTTTCCAAGTCCAGCCAGGTTTTGTAACAAAGCCAGACTCGTAAGAAAGTCCGCCACCATTTTTCTCCGCCTGACTCACAAAACCAGTGGCATCAGCAAAAGTTTTGACATCAGCAATGGTCATCTCGGTTTGATCCCAAGATACAGATCCGACTTTAACTACAGGAATAGTTGATGCAGGCGCGCTATTTGCGGGCGCAGATCGCAACATGAAATAGATCGCGATAGCGGACAGGACTAAGCCAAACAGAATTGGGAGAATATCGAATTTTTTCATCAGAATGATCTCAAAAATAAAAGGCTCCACGAAGGGAGCCTTAGGATAATGCAATATTCGGTGGGGCGAACGACGGGGCTCGAACCCGCGACAACCAGAATCACAATCTGGGACTCTACCAACTGAGCTACG
>NZ_NCFJ01000495.1:0-1856 GCF_002281105.1 Polynucleobacter sp. 35-46-11 | reverse complement strand
TGATCAAGAAGTCATGCACGCCTTTGGTCACCTAGACTTACTCCACCCTGCCAATACGATTACCCCAGCTCGCGCCTTAGAGATCGCAATCGAGGGTGAGACATATGAATACACCGAAATGTACCCAACTTTCCGCAAAACAGCGGTAGATGAAGGCAATGAAGCGGCGGTAGTGGAGATTGATGAGCAAATTGCTGAATCAAAAGAGCATGCAGAGCAGTTTCAAGCCATGTTGGCAAAAGCAGCAAAACGCTTTGCAGCCTTGGCTAATGTAGAGGAGCGCCATGCTAACCACTACAAAAAGGCCTTAGAAAAAGCGAAAGAATTTGCTGCAGTCTGAACGTCTTTAGAAATAAAACAGAATTAAATTTAAACTGATCAAATTATCTTAAAGGAAATATCATGAAATCTTGGCAATGTATCGTATGTGGCTTCATCTATGACGAAGCAAAAGGCTTACCGGATGACGGTATTCCTGCGGGCACAGCTTGGGCTGACATCCCAGAAGATTGGGAATGCCCAGACTGCGGTGTAGCAAAATCGGATTTTGAAATGGTGCAAATTTCTTAATTCAAGCCTTACATCACTCATTTAACTGCATTACTAGGGAGTCCAGCTTTGGATCATCAGAATCAATCATCTCCATCAGAAATTGTCATCATCGGTAGCGGCTTGTCCGGCTTTACAGTTATTCGCGAATTGCGCAAGCTCGATAAAGCAGTACCGATCACTCTGGTGACTCGCGAGCCAGGCTACTTTTACTCAAAGCCCATGCTCTCTACCGCACTAGCGAGTAATAAATCTGCAGAGCAATTGGTTTCAAGCAATGCAGAAGGTATGGCAGCCCAATTGGAGATTACGATTTTGGATGGCCTTGATGTCACTGAAATCAACACAGCTTCCCAGACAATTGAAACCTCTAAAGGATCGATTCCATATGGAAAGCTGGTGCTAGGCTTGGGCGCAGATCAAATACGCCTGCCTTTGCAAGGTAACGCTGCTAAGGAAGTGATTACAGTAAATGATCTGGAAGAGTATGCCCAATTTCGCAAGGCAATCGCAGGCAAAAAACGCATTGTGATTTTAGGTGCTGGACTGATTGGGTGCGAATTTGCAAACGATTTAGTTTTGGGATCTTATGAAGTGGATGTGATAGATCTAGCGCCCCAAGCCTTGGGTCGACTCCTTCCTGAAGCAGCAGCTCAAGCACTCCAAACTAAGTTAAGTGAGGCGGGTGTTCGTTGGCACTTTGGAACAACCGTGCAATCAGTGGATCGTATTGGTGAATCCCTCACAGTGACCCTGGCTAATGGAACGGTAATCACCAGTGATGTATTTCTATCAGCAGTAGGATTGAAGCCTCGACTAGATTTGGCTAAAGCGAGCGGCATTGCAACAGGCACAGGAATTACAGTGAATCGCCAGTTGGAGACTAGCGCAAAGAATGTCTTTGCCATCGGTGACTGCGCTGAAGTAGATGGCCTGGTTCTACCCTATGTCATGCCAATCATGCAGGCAGCACGTGCTTTAGCGCCAAACCTCATCGGACAGCCAGCCACCCTCACCTATCCTGCTATGCCGGTGATGGTAAAGACGCCCGCCCTTCCAACGATTGTTTCTCCACCAGCAAAAGGTGCGCTTGGCGATTGGAAAATCAATACCGTGGAAGGCGGCCTTGAGGCACGTTTTGAGTCGAGTGATGGCAAGCTGCTAGGCTTTGCTCTTTTGGGAACAGCAACAGCACAACGCGGTGCCCTGACAAAAGAGTTGCCGCCAATATTGCAATAAGCGGTAGATTAATATCGCCCATTCAAATTGTTTTTTGAAATAGCTTCATGGAATAAGTAAAAGGCCCG
>NZ_NCFJ01000494.1:0-1856 GCF_002281105.1 Polynucleobacter sp. 35-46-11 | reverse complement strand
GTCTGCTTGGAGTCTAGATCCCAGCTCAGATGAATCCAAAAAGGGATTTTTACTCAATCACCTCATTTCCGAAGAACTATCACTGGGTGGATTTTCAGTGAGCAATTCGGATCCAATCACAGGACAAGCTGGTTGGTACGACGTACGGGTCAAATTAGCTGCAGCAGATGAAAATGAACCAGAAGAAACGTGGCCGCAAGTCAAGGCCTATCGCGTACCTGGATCAACCGCTTCCGAGTGACGCGCCATGCACTTGACCTTACCCCATTGTGATTCGATCCACATCCAGGCGCCATCATTAATGCCATGTTCGAGTGCTGTTTTGGTGTTTACATATAGATAGTTATGGCTATGAATTTGTCTAAGCCAGGCATTTTGAGAATCCCAGGAGTGATACATCGCCATGGGACGCTGAGTGATTGCATTCAAACTATATTTCTCTAGATCGGTAACCTCATCCTCAAGTGGCGGATACCAAAATGGTAGCGGATCAAAATATTTCACAATTCGTGATTTGAGATGCTCTGGAGGAGTTGCTCCTGGTCTTTGACCTTTTGCTGCCAATCGAAATTTTTGCAAAATATCCGAATAAATTGCGATCATGATAGGGTCATTTTTTTGGCGAAGCGCATTTGCTTTGCTAAAGTCAAGATAGCCTCTATTCCAATTGCGCATGTATTGATGCTCTACCGGCATTTTGTAATGAAAGACGCAATTGTTTTCAGCGTAGCGTTTCCATTGATCTGGATTTGGCTCGCCGCGAAGACTCTTTTCACCGTCTTTACCGCGCCATCCTGCTAAAAATCCAATCCCAGAATTAGGGGCGGTTTCAAAGCGGGTAATAAAGTCTGGATAGTCTTTGAATTTGCGACTACCATCTTCCGCGGTAAACGCCGGGAACTTTAGGCGCGAAGCTAGCTCAATTAAGACCTCTTGGAAGGGTTTGCACTCGCCGGTAGCTGGTAGAACTGGAATACGCACTGAATCTACCGGCCCATCAAACTCTGAAATTGGTCGATCGAGCAAACTCATTGCATCGTGGCGCTCTAGATACGTGGTGTCGGGTAAAACGAGATCGGCAAAATCAACCATTTCAGATTGAAATGCATCGCAAACTACAAGAAATGGAATTTTGAATTCGCCGTCAGTGTTCTTAGAATTCAATAAATCGCGAACCTCCATGGTATTCATGGTGGAATTCCATGACATATTTGCCATGAAAATCATGAGCGTATCAATGGAGTAGGGATCACCTTTGACGGCATTGGTAATCACGTTATGCATAAGTCCATGAGCTGCTAGAGGGTGCTCCCAAGTGTAGGCCTTGTCTATGCGTAGTGGCGTACCGTCTTTATCTAGCGCAAGATCCTCTGGCTGTGTGGGCCAACCGAGTGGTGCCTTACCCAATGGTGTGTTGGGTTTAATGTCATTCTCTGAAGAGGGTGGCTTGACATTTGGAGGAACTTGTCTTGGGTAAGGGGCTTTATGTCTAAAGCCACCAGGTCTGTCGATCGTACCAATCAGTGACATTAATACCGCCAAACCGCGCGTCGTTTGAAAACCATTGGAATGTGCTGCTAGGCCACGCATCGCATGAAATGCAACTGGTCGCGCCGTCACTGATTGATGCTCTTTACCCCAGGCATCAGTCCATTGCACTGGCATTTCAAATGCTTGCTCAAAAGCCGCTTGACCAATTTCATTGGCTAATTTTTTAATACGCTCAGCTGGAATACCGGTAATTGAGGCTGCCCACTCAGGCGTTGTTTCTTGAACCTGCCTGCGTAATAGCTCGAATGCAGACGCAACTTTTTTGCCTTGGTGTGGTCCTGCACCCATGATGAATTCACCACACA
>NZ_NCFJ01000493.1:0-1857 GCF_002281105.1 Polynucleobacter sp. 35-46-11 | reverse complement strand
CTATCAATACAGAAATAATATGTCGCATTAGAGATCCTCGCTACCCAAAAGCATTTCAGTAATACCCTTACCCGCTTGAACCATTGGCCAAACGTTTTCTTCTGGGTCGGTCTGGAAATCCATAAACACAGTGCGATCTTTTAAACGAATCGCTTCTTTGAGAGCGCCTTCAACATCAGACTTTTTCTCAATGCGCATACCAACGTGGCCAAAAGCCTCTGCCAGCTTCACAAAGTCTGGCAAAGAATCCATATACGAACTGGAATAGCGCTTGTTATAAGTTAGCTCTTGCCATTGACGAACCATACCGAGGTAACGGTTGTTCAATGACACGATCTTCACAGGCGTGTCGTACTGTTTACAAGTAGACAACTCTTGAATACACATCTGAATCGAGCCCTCACCTGTAATGGTGAATACATCTTTATCAGGGAATGCCTTCTTGATACCCATGGCATACGGCAAGCCAACGCCCATCGTACCCAGACCACCAGAGTTAATCCAACGACGGGGCTTATCAAACTTATAGAACTGAGCGGCCCACATTTGATGCTGACCTACGTCAGAGCAAATGAATGCATCGCCACCAGTAAGCTCCCATAACTTCTGAACAACGTACTGAGGCTTCACAATTTGCGAAGCTTCGTCGTACTTCAGGCAATCTTTTTTGCGCCACTCGTTAATCTGCTCCCACCATGCCGCTAACTTGGCATCATTCTTACGTGGACCAGCAGCTTTAAGCTGAGCAGTCATCTCTTGCAATACTTCCTTGAGATTACCAACGATAGGTACATCCACTTTCACCCGCTTTGAAATCACGGAGGGATCAATATCAATATGAATAATCTTGCGAGGATGGCTTGCAAAGTGCGTGGTATTACCGATCACGCGGTCATCAAAACGAGCACCAATCGCAATCAACACATCGCTGTGCTGCATCGCCATATTGGCTTCGTAAGTACCGTGCATACCGAGCATACCGAGGAACTGAGGACTCGTACCAGGAAATCCACCAAGACCCATCAAGGTATTGGTTACTGGATAGCCCAGCAAATCAGCAAACTCTTTTAACTCAGGTGCAGCATCAGCCAAGATAACGCCACCACCGGTATAGATGTATGGGCGCTCTGCTTCTTGCAATAAAGAAACTGCCTTACGAATCTGCCCACTATGCCCTTTGATTACCGGGTTATAAGAACGCATCTCCAAGGTATCTGGATAAACAAATGGCCCCTTCGCAGCGGAGACATCCTTAGGGATGTCGATCAATACTGGGCCTGGCCGACCTGTTTGGGCGATGTGAAAAGCTTTCTTAATCACTAAAGGAAGGTCTTTTACATCCTTCACTAAGAAATTATGCTTCACCACTGGGCGAGTAATACCAACGGTATCCGCTTCCTGGAAAGCATCTTCACCAATTGCATACGTAGGCACGTTGCCGCTAATGACCACCATTGGGATGGAGTCAGTGTAAGCAGTAGCAATGCCGGTAACCGCATTGGTAACACCTGGACCTGAAGTGACTAGAGCGACACCAACCTTACCGGTTGCACGCGCATAGCCATCGGCCGCATGAACTGCTGCTTGCTCATGACGAACAAGAATATGTTCAAACTTGTCCTGCTTAAAGATTTCATCGTAGATGAAGAGAACTGAACCGCCTGGGTAACCCCAAACATATTCAACACCCTCTTTGTGCAATGCCTTCACCAACATCTCGGCGCCAATCATTTCAGGCGCATTCGCTGTGGAATTTGGGTTTGCTGTGTCTTGGTTAGCTTTAGAAGCTAAAAATTCGGCGCTGCTTGTATTCATTTTCTTTCGTCCTTTGCAATTTTCGGCAAAAAATTGTTTGGT
>NZ_NCFJ01000492.1:0-1857 GCF_002281105.1 Polynucleobacter sp. 35-46-11 | reverse complement strand
ACCAAACAATTTTTTGCCGAAAATTGCAAAGGACGAAAGAAAATGAATACAAGCAGCGCCGAATTTTTAGCTTCTAAAGCTAACCAAGACACAGCAAACTCCAATTCCACAGCGAATGCGCCCGAAATGATTGGCGCTGAGATGTTGGTACAGGCTTTACATAAAGAGGGTGTTGAATACGTTTGGGGTTACCCAGGTGGTTCCGTTCTCTTTATCTACGACGAAATTTTTAAGCAGGACAAGTTTGAACACATCCTTGTTCGCCATGAACAAGCAGCAGTACATGCGGCCGATGGTTATGCGCGAGCAACCGGTAAGGTTGGCGTCGCTCTAGTCACTTCGGGCCCTGGCGTAACCAATGCGGTTACCGGAATCGCTACTGCCTATACTGATTCCATACCGTTGGTAGTCATAAGCGGTAACGTGCCGACTTACGCAATTGGTGAAGATGCTTTCCAAGAGGCTGATACCGTTGGCATTACTCGCCCAGTGGTAAAGCACAACTTCTTGGTAAAGGATGTGAAAGATCTTCCTTTGGTAATTAAGAAGGCTTTCCATATTGCGCAAACAGGCCGCCCAGGCCCGGTATTGATTGATATTCCTAAGGATGTATCTGCAGCCAAAGGAGCGTTCATCTACCCAGAAACATTGGAGATGCGTTCATATAACCCAGTGGTAAAGGGGCATAGCGGACAGATTCGTAAAGCGGTTTCTTTATTGCAGGAAGCCGAGCGCCCATTCATTTATACCGGTGGTGGTGTGATTTTGGCCGATGCCGCTCCAGAATTAAAAGAGTTTGCTGATTTGTTGGGTTATCCAGTTACCAACACTCTGATGGGTCTTGGTGGTTTCCCAGGTACCAGTCCACAGTTTGTGGGCATGCTTGGTATGCACGGCACCTATGAAGCCAATATGGCGATGCAGCACAGCGATGTGTTGATTGCAATTGGGGCGCGTTTTGATGACCGCGTGATCGGTAACACGGCCCACTTTGCAAGCCATCCACGCAAGATCATTCATATTGATATCGACCCATCTGTTATTTCTAAGCGGGTGAAGGTAGATGTGCCCATCGTTGGCAATCTCAAAGAAGTTTTACAAGAAATGACCGCTCAGCTCAAGGCTGCTGGCCCACGCAAGAATGATGCCAAGTTAGCTGCGTGGTGGGAGCAGATTAATGAGTGGCGTAAAAAAGATTGCTTGAAGTATGACGAAGCTTCGCAGATCGTTAAGCCACAGTACGTAGTTCAGAAATTATGGGAGCTCACGGGTGGTGATGCATTTATTACTTCTGACGTTGGTCAGCATCAAATGTGGGCCGCTCAGTTCTATAAGTTTGATAAGCCACGTCGCTGGATTAACTCTGGTGGTCTGGGCACTATGGGTGTGGGTTTGCCTTATGCCATGGGTATTAAGAAAGCATTCCCAGAGAAAGATGTATTTGCTATCACTGGTGAAGGCTCTATTCAGATGTGTATTCAAGAACTCTCCACTTGCAAGCAGTACAACACGCCTGTAAAGATTGTGTCATTGAACAACCGTTACCTTGGTATGGTTCGCCAATGGCAGGAGCTGACTTACAACAAGCGCTATTCCAGCTCATACATGGATTCATTGCCAGACTTTGTGAAGTTGGCTGAGGCTTTTGGACACGTTGGTATGCGTATTGAGAAGAAGTCGGATGTTGAGGGCGCTCTTAAAGAAGCGATTCGCTTGAAAGATCGAACCGTGTTTATGGATTTCCAGACAGACCCAGAGGAAAACGTTTGGCCAATGGTTCAAGCGGGTAAGGGTATTACTGAAATGCTTTTGGGTAGCGAGGATCTCTAATGCGACATATTATTTCTGTATTGATAG
>NZ_NCFJ01000060.1:0-10684 GCF_002281105.1 Polynucleobacter sp. 35-46-11 | reverse complement strand
CTGCAGGTGGGTTAAATACGCGGTTTTCTTGCATCAATGGTTCCATGCTTCACAGCCCTTCTATTTAATAATCAGTCGTTTTTTTCTGCAAAAATAGCGCAGAGTTAGGGAAACGCATCCCCAAGAGCTAATAAGATAAGTGAAAACACGCTAGATTTGCTCTATGGCAAACCCTTAAAATAGAAAAAACCTTACATAATTAAGCCCAAAACCATGACAAATATCAAACAAAACGACCTCATTCAAAGCGTTGCAGATGCATTCCAGTTCATCTCTTATTACCACCCAAAAGACTTTATCTCCGCTATGGGTAAGGCTTATGAGCTAGAGCAAGGCGCTGCTGCCAAGGATGCGATTGCTCAGATTTTGACCAATAGCCGCATGTGCGCAGAAGGTCACCGCCCGATGTGTCAGGACACAGGTATTGCAGTCGTTTTTCTCAAGATTGGCATGAACGTCCAGTGGGGCGACGCCACCATGAGCGTCACCGAGATGGTGAACGAAGGTGTTCGTCGGGCCTATATGAACCCAGAGAATCCATTAAGAGCCTCCGTATTAGCGGATCCAGCAGGTAAACGCAAAAACACGGGTGATAACACCCCTGCAGTCATTCACTACGAAATTGTCCCAGGCGATAATGTTGAAGTCATTTGCGCAGCCAAAGGTGGCGGCTCTGAAAACAAAGCCAAGATGGTGATGCTCAACCCTTCTGACTCGATCGTGGATTGGGTTCTTAAAACTGTACCGACCATGGGTGCAGGCTGGTGCCCCCCTGGCATCCTCGGCATTGGTATTGGCGGCACTCCTGAAAAAGCCATGTTGATGGCTAAAGAGTCTTTGATGGGTCCAGTAGATATTCAAGAATTGATCGCATGCGGCGCGAAGACTCGTGCTGAAGAACTGCGTTTAGAGTTGTATGAGAAGGTTAATAAGCTCGGTATTGGGGCACAAGGTCTCGGTGGTTTAGCAACTGTTCTAGATATCAAGATCATGGAATACCCAACGCATGCGGCTTCATTGCCAGTAGCGATGATTCCGAACTGTGCCGCAACCCGTCACGTGCATTTCCACTTGCATGGCGATGGCCCAGCGATATTAGAAAAGCCATCCTTATCCGATTGGCCAGATGTAACTTGGACTCCGGATACCAAAAAATCCAAGCGCGTGAACTTAGATACTTTGACCGCTGAAGAAGTGGCTGACTGGAAAGAAGGTGAAACTCTTCTTCTCAACGGCAAAATTTTGACCGGTCGTGATGCAGCACATAAACGCATTGCCGACATGCTTGCTAAGGGTGAAGAATTACCGGTGAGCTTTAAGAACCGCGTGATCTATTACGTTGGTCCAGTTGATCCAGTGGGTGGTGAAGCCGTTGGTCCAGCAGGCCCAACAACCTCAACTCGCATGGATAAGTTCACTGAGATGATGCTTGCCAAGACCGGCTTAATTTCCATGATTGGTAAGGCAGAGCGTGGTCCTACTGCAATCGAGGCAATCAAGAAACATAAATCTGCCTACTTAATGGCTGTTGGAGGCGCTGCTTACTTAGTCTCTAAAGCCATTCAGACGGCCAAGGTGGTTGGCTTTGCTGATCTGGGTATGGAAGCGATTTATGAATTTGACGTCAAAGATATGCCAGTGACAGTAGCTGTGAGCTCTGACGGCATATCCATGCACGATATTGGACCGAAAGAATGGCAGGCAAAGATTGCTGGCATTCCAGTCAAGATTGCTTGAGTCATTTAGTGCGTCATTTATTCGTTAAATCAACCGCACTTAGTTAAGCGACCTTTACTTGGCACTCATCGGGGTTTTTGATTCTGGCGTTGGAGGCTTATCCATTTTGGATGAGGCTCTGCGCCAGCTTCCCGAGCATGACTATATTTATTTAGCAGACTCTATCAATGCTCCTTATGGGGAAAAAACTAGTGAGTGGATTGCTGCACGAAGTATGGAGCTGTGCCAATACCTAGTAGCGCAGGGATGCGATGCCATCATGGTTGCGTGTAACACAGCCACTGCCGAAGCCATTGCTCATATTCGCAACCAGCTCAGCAACATTCCAATCATTGGCGTAGAGCCTGGCATCAAGCCCGCAGCAATGCAGTCCACTAATGGTATTGTTGGCGTACTTGCAACTGAGGCCACACTCAAGAGCGATAAATTTAGCGCCTTACTGGCCACACTTCCGAACTGCCAATTTGTTAAACAAGCTGGGGCAGGTTTGGTACCGCTAATTGAGGCGGGTCAAGCCAATGGCGAAGAAACCTTAGAGTTACTTGCCGAGCATCTTGAGCCAATCCAGGATGCAGGTGCCGACACCCTTGTTCTTGGATGTACGCACTACCCTTTTTTACGAAAAGCGATCCGCAAGCTATTGGGAGACTCAATTAATCTCATTGATACCAGCGATGCTGTAGTACGCCAACTCAAAAGAAAATTAGAAGCACAAGGCAAGCAGTTGGATGATGGGGAGCATGGTTCCATTAGATTCATCAGTAGTAAGGATGCAGAGCTTTTGCATCAAATGGCGCAAGAGCTGATGCAGTCGGATTTAGATGGGCACAGTATTGAATCTCAGCTGGTGGGCACTTTCAAATGAGCACTTTTTTGAGTCGACTGAATACGCGTCTGCCCTTTGATAAAACCGATCGCATCATCATTGGTATCGTCATTGCTTTACACCTACTATTTTTAATTGGTTTTCAGAGTGGCATGAAACCCGATAATGAAAATAACTTAGATGATGCGCGAGTGATGGCCAACCTAGTGAGTCCTGAGGCTGCCAAACAACCACAAGCTGCTCCGGCTGCACCCCCACCCAAACCTAAGCAAGAGCAAAAGAAGAAAACCGTGGATGAGAAATCTACCCAGGCTCCAACACCACAAACGCAACAACAGGCTGCAACCCCACCAACGCCGCAGCAGTCTAAAAGTGAATCCCAGGCACCAAATGCCACTGTTGCCCCTGCCTCTACCTCAGGATCCAGCGGCACACCAATTCAGACTGACATTGGTAAACTGGTTGTCGTATATCTACCTGATGCTGACGCTTACTACCCCTCTTTCTCAAAAAGATCTGGGGAGCAAGGTGAGGTGGTGGTGAGATTGATTATTGATGAATCAGGAAGCGTTGAGGATGTGGCGTTATTACGTTCCAGCTCCTTTCCAAGGTTAGATCGTGCAGCAACGGAAATTGGTCGTCGTTATCGCTTCAAACCATTTCTGGTAAACGGCTCGCCTCAAAGAATTTCCACTAACCTTTTAATTAAATTCAATTTAAAGAATTAAATATTATGAATACACCATTTGGCTTAGCAAATTTATGGCTCGAGGGCGATGCAATTACCCGCTTTGTGGCAATCGCACTTCTCATCTGCTCAATTGTGACTTGGGTAATTTTGCTCTCTCGCTTTTGGGATCTGCGTAATTTGCGCAAGTTCAAGCCTGAGCTCGATCAATTTTGGCGCGCCACTTCGTACGACCAAGGTTTAAATGCATTCACTAGTCATGCAAGTAATCCTTATTATCAAATTGCTAAGGCTACGATTGGAGCTTCTATCCACCACCAAAGTCAATCGACCAATCATCGTGAACTTTTACAAACACTGAATTACTCGGAGTGGATGGCAAGAAGTCTGAAGAACAGTATTGATGGGGTTGCCGCTCAACTCCAAAAAGGCCTTACCTTCCTTGGCTCAACCGGGGCAACCGCACCATTTATTGGTTTATTTGGAACTGTATGGGGCATCTATCACGCCTTGATTTCTATTAGCAGTTCAGGTAGCGCCCAGATTGATCAAGTTGCCGGCCCAATTGGCGAAGCTCTCATCATGACTGCCTTGGGCTTGGCGGTAGCGATTCCAGCAGTACTAGGCTTTAATGCCATTAATCGCGCCAATAAATTATTAGTTGCTGACCTCAATCGCTTTGGCAATGACCTCCTTGCTTACTTTGTCACTGGTGCCCGTGTGAAGTCCGGAGAATAAACATGTCTTTTAATCTTCAGAACGATCAAGAAGAAAGCGGCATCATGGCCGAAATCAACATGACACCGATGGTGGATGTCATGTTGGTGCTCTTAATTATTTTCATTATTACCTTGCCGGTTATTCAACAGGCGGTAAAGGTTGAGTTGCCAAAAGCCAATAGCGTGCGTAATGAAGTAAAGCCAGAGTCAGTTCAACTCTCAATTGATGCTCAGGGTCAAATATTTTGGAATAGCACGCCGATTGATTTAAAGACTTTTGATGGTTATGCAGAAAAAGCTGCTCAGAAGGAGCCGCAACCAGAAATCAATTTGCGTGCCGATAAATCTGTTAAATACGAATACGTTGCTCAAGTGCTAGCAGCATCTCGTCGAGCAGGCTTAACAAAATTAGGTTTTGTAACCGAGCCTAATTAATTTACCGAAACCCAATCAAACTGTCGAACTACTGGGGGTCAGTTCACTAAGGTGGTTTTTATTTATCCCGAACCAATCGAAATCCTAGGTGTGACATCGGACTATAGGGATCGGCGCCACGCCGAGCGCTCGGGCGGTAAGACTGGCAGTAGTCCTCATTACACAAAAATGATCCACCTCGAATGACACGCTTAGGGGCATTAGGTGGAACTCCAGCATCGGCAGGATCAAATGATTGATCTGGACCCTGAGGATTGAGAATCACTTTATTGCCATATTCTTTAGCTTGTTGCGCAAAAAAATTAAATCCATACCAATCAGCAGCCCACTGCCAAGCATTGCCCGTCATATCAAATAGGCCATAACCGTTCTGCGGATAGGTTCCCACTGGACTTGTACCAATCGCTCCACCCGCTTTTGGACTTACTTTTATATCGACAACTGGGAAAGCCTGCTTTCTAACATCCCAGATATTGGCAAGCAATTTTCCATCTTGCTCTAACTGGTCACCCCAAGCATAGGTTGCTTGATTCAATCCACCGCGCGCAGCAAATTCCCATTCGGCCTCGGCTGGTAAACGCTTTCCAGCCCATTTTGCAAAAGCTAGGGCATCAACATAACTCACCTGAACAACTGGATGATTGCCCTTACCTTCGATATTGCTCTTAGGGCCAGTAGGATGCTTCCAGCTTGCACCGGGAACATATGCCCACCATTGAGAGTAGTCATCTAGACGCACCTTATCTTTTGTACCCACAAAAACCATAGCTCCAGGAACAAATGCGCTCGCTGGCGGCTTCGGTATTCCAGGAGGCAACTGAACCTTGATAGTGTCCCAATCTGGGATTTGCTCAGCCGTAGTCCGGTAGTTTGTTGCTGCTACAAATTGGGCAAACTGATCATTAGTGACATGGGTCTGATCCATCCAAAACCCATCTACCTTGACACGATGAACAGGCTTTTCGTTAACCTGTGCTTTCTTGTGATCGCTGCCCATCAAAAACTCACCGCCAGGGATCCAAACCATTCCTACGGGGGCATTCTGACCATCACTCTGGATTACTTTTACCTCAGCCGTAGCAGAATGACCAGACTGCCCCACAAAGAAGTAAGAGGCAATTCCCCCTGCCGCAACAAGCCCAGCGGCAGCAAGAATCCAATGGCGACGCTTGATCAGCACTTAATAGACCGATGTAGCTGTAGGACAGGCGCCCTGTTTATTGCGAATGGTTTGGGCATCAATGCTATTAGTGAGACCATCCCAATTGAAGTCGGCCACACTGGATGACAAAACACCCGCTGCTGTACCAGCCCAATTTAAGAACTTTTGCCAAACACTCAAATCTTGATCGTTCACCTGACCATCAATATTCGCATCACCAGGACAGGCTGGCTGGGACGCCAAGATTGAATTCAATTGAGACATGAGGCTGTTGTATATCGACAGTAAGGTTGATGAAGAGTTTGGATCTAATTGATTGGCCGAACCAGGATTATCTAACTTAGGTAGAGGCGCCGCTTGGTCAATCTGATAGAACTCATTAGTCACATTGACCAACTGGTTTCCAGAAGAATCAACGCAGGTGTTGTTGGCAGAATCAAAATATTGCGTTGTGTTCTGAACAATCTTGTAGCCGTCATTGCGAATTCCGGTGCTAGACTCGGCCACAATCGTGATCTGAGGTTGACCAAGGGAAAATTTAGCCTGATTTACCTGACAGCAACTTTGATATCCCTGGGATGAGCTGTGGCCAGCCGTTTGAGGAACAGCATTTGCACCTGATGTATCAAATCCAACCCCCCACCATGTTCCATTGTTGTCTTCGCACACACTCTTTGAAATCGGAATCTGTGAGCATGAACTACCCGAGAAAACGCACGGTCCATTCCGACCACCGTTAGCCTGGATGTTATAGCTACCTTGAGCAAAGTTCACGGTACGAATACTAGATTGATCGACCTTGGTTAAATAGGCAAGTAAAGGTGCAGCATCAATGACACGTGGCACTGAGGCAGGAACATTAATTCCTGCAATCTCACCAAAGAGCTGAAATACATCCACCATGTTCACCATGTGATTCACTTCGCGATCAGGCTGAACAACCAAGGGTCCCGCAGCAATCAAGGGCACCCAAATACCAGTTTGGTATGCCGTACCCTTAGCAAGATTAGGATTGAATGGCAGTTTGACTGAGCCCCCCAATGTGCCATTGTCTCCAACAATCACAATCATGGTGTTGCTTGCCTTCGGGTCGTAAACCAGCTTTCCAGTAGACCCGCGGGTAGCAAGGCCCGTCTCTATCATCAAGCGACCAAACTCAGTATCCATCGCCTCTGTCATTTGATTTTGAATTGAACGCTGCTGAGTAGAGTTCTTACAATCCAGCTGATCAGCAGCTGCTCCAGCATTTGGAGCCAAGCCAATTGGCGCCTGCTGCAAAGGAGTGTGTGCAGAACTAAAACTTACCGTCGCCATCCAAGGTTTATTGCTTGGACGACTCTTGATCCAGCTAATTGCTGCATCAGCCTCAATGGTTGTGCGATACCCACGATTACGCGGATCGGTCAATGGAACTGTTGTTACTGTTCCACCCTGGTTGATTACCAAGGGCGAAACATAGTAGGCATTTTGCATGGTGCTAAAGTTCAGACCGGATGGAGCCGCATCTTGACAAGAAGTATTGGGCACAAAAATACCACCACTCATCATGCATCGCTTACCAGCAGAATCCCCGTCTGAATTTGGGCCATTCAGCGCACTACAACTACCATTAGCTTGACGGCATGCTCCACTTGTGGCGCCATTAGTTTGTCCGGCACCCGGAACAAATCCGCAGGAGTAAGTTCCGACAGTGGTGGTAATGCCGCCCGCCGTTGTGTCAATGGAAGCTGGCAAGCCACCAATCCACCCATAAAAATAATCCCAACCCAACTGTCCGGGAGTACCGTTACCTGCTTGATTGTTGTCTGGTCCGGCTAAGTGGAACTTACCAAATAAGCCGCTGTCATAGTTCGCCTGCTTCATCAGCATGGGCGTAGTCATGTCGTATGGTGAAACCTGAGAATTGGCTAAATCATCCTGACCAATCGCACCATAAATTTTGGTTCTAAAAGGAAAGCGCCCAACAAACATAGATGCGCGCCCAGGAGAGCACTCAGGCATTGACCAGGTATTACGAAAACGCACCCCCGAACTCGCCATAATCTGAATATTTGGCATACTCGGCTGATTATCAGCATCGTAGCCAAAGCTAGACATTTGATCTATGCCAACGTCATCCATGATGACAAATAAAATGTTGGGTGTTCCAGTGGAAGAACCTGAGCTACCCCCACCCGAACTTCCTCCGCAAGAAAGCAGCCCCATCACTGTTAGGGCCAATAAAATACTTTTCAAGATTTTTGATTGCATTGCTTTTCTCTTACTATTTGGCGCCAATGATTATTGCGCGTATTTCCAAAGGTCATTCAAATAGCCCGACGTTCCTACAGCATCAGGGCCATATCCACCAAATATCCATAAGTTACCACTAGCATCTGACCAGCCAATGACGTCCTTACGTGAGCCAGGCTGGTTGCTTGTTGAAAAAGTTCCTTGAGTACCGTATACAGGCAGAGCACCTGGCTCGGTAGCCCCTGTCATCCAGGCCCATTGATTGGTGCTGGCGTTGTATTTCCACCAGTCATTTAAGAGGCCGCTTCTACTGGCGCCATTTCCATCTGCGCCAAACATCCAAAAGTCACCTGCTGTATCAACCCATGCAAATGGTCCGCGGTACCAACGAGCCCCAGGCGTATTGCTAGCGGCAGCGACTCCTTTTGCACCGTAAGTACCAAAGGCATTATTCAAATTACTTCCGTTCATCCACGTCCACTGCTTAGTGGTGGTGTTGTATTTCCAGAGGTCATTCAAAATGGCTGCAGAAGTACCAACACTATCCCAGCCATTGCCACCAAAGAACCATAAGTTATTAGAGCTATCAAGCCAACTGACCGCATCTAACCTGGCGCCAGGTTGATTTGTACTTGCACTCACAGTTTTCGTACCGTAAACACCCCCTGAATTTGTTAAGTAATTTGATGAACTATCCTTGCCCGCCCCACTTCTAAAAGTCCAAGTGGATGCGCTTGGATCAAATTCCCATAAATTGTTATAAGTAATAGTTAGAGCGGAGTCTTGTGCTCCACCATATATCCAAAGATGGCCATCACTGGTAATCCAGCCATTTGCCCCAACAATTCCGCCGGGTGTATTGGTAGTGCTAGGCACATCCTTACTGCCATATACGGGTAATGCTGTAATTCCCTTGCCACCAGAAATCCAAGCCCAAAGGCCAGAAGCAATGTTGTATTTCCAGAGGTCATTTAGAGTGCCCATGGTGCCTGATTCACCATAGCCAAAACCACCATACATCCAGAGATTGCCGCTAGTGTCAGTCCATGCAACCGGACCAATACGAGCGCCAGGGCTATTGCTAGCTGCCGCAAGGCCTAGAGTTCCATAACTTCCGTAGGTGTTGCTGGCTTGAGAGCCATTCATCCAGGCCCATTCTTTTGTCTTGGGGTTATATCTCCACATGTCACTAAGAAACGTCACCGCATTTTCTGTTAAGCCACCAAATAACCAAAAATTGCCTTCCTTGTCTATCCAGCTAACAGATGTGCTGCGAGCGCCTGGCACATTCAGAGTGCTCCCCACCCCTTGAGCAGTGAAGTCGAAATTCAATGCGCCGCTATATTGACTGCCACCGACCCAAGTCCAACCGGAGCTTGAAGTAGATGGCGAACTATCAGAGGAGCCCGCGCCACAAGCAGACAACAATATCGAGCTACATAAAACAGATAGCAGCAAAGAAATACTTTTCATGACATTAATCCTGCAGGCATCTTGAGGTTTGCCCATAAAGTAATTAAAAATAGTGACACTCAAATTCAAAATCAATAGACTGCCGTTGCTTTACCGCATACACCTTGATTGTCTCGAATGATTTGAGCATCAGCATTATTGGTAAGGCCATCAAAATTAAAGTCTGCAATACTAGACAAGGCCCAACTCAATAGTCTTTGCCAGATACTGAGATCCGCTGAGTTTACCTGACCATCTATATTCGCATCACCATTACAAGGAGGTTGGGAAGCAATAATGCGATTGAGTGATGCCAGCAAACTATTATAGTTTTCAGTTATCATGCTTGACCATGAAGACATCGTTGACATCAAGTTTAGATCCGCCTTGTCAATCTTGGGCGTAGGCACCGCCTGATCAATTTGATAAAACTCATTCGTGGTAACTAGCCCGCCAGTATCTGTTGACGGGAAATAGGTTTGAGTCTGATTACGGACCAACTTATAGGTATCATTTCTTACGACCATAGTAATCTCCGCAGCAATAGTCGTTAGAGACCTTCCAGCTTTATATTCCGCCTGATTCACTTATCGTCCATCACCACATACAGAATATTGGGGGTTTCAGTAGATGAGGTTGATCCACTATTGCCGCCACAACCGATTAGCAAAAGAGCATTGAATAAAATTATTAGAGTGACAGCAAATTTTTCATTGGGGGCACACCCGCCAGGGGCGCTTTGAAGCATTGAGCATCTGTAAGCTTATGTAGCAAAATTAGCCATCAAACTAATATACCCCAGCCTTACTAATGATTTTCCCCAAGCAAGGGCACGCAATGCTCTTCAGTGGTTTTTCTGCCATTACCCAGGTGTACCCCCAGAATGCCGCCCTGAATGGTTTCAGCTTTGATGAGTTTTCCAGTTACTTGGTTAAGGCTGATTTCAGTTGCAACCTTGCCGGCTGGATAGGTAATTCCATCTATCAACTCGGGATCAAAGGAAGCCTCAATCGTTATCAAGATATTGGGTCTAGCAATCACTACGGTCCTTACGGTCTGTCGACCGCCCTCATCCATGCGGTCTAGATCTCGGCCATCTAAAAATACTTTTGCTTTTTGCACTTTCGTAGCAGGCTGAATTCTGAGCTCGTAATTTTCGGTATAGTCTTTTTCCGTACGAGTGCAGTTAAACACGAAGGCAACTTGCGCCTGAGCCTCAAAGGCAGATATTGCCAGCAGAAAAAAAAGAGTAGTAAATCTTTTCAAGATCTTGATGGGGGGTAAGATAATTAACAACAACCGATTGGTGCCCGAGGCCGGAATCGAACCGGCACGACTTTTTTGAGTCGGCAGATTTTAAATCTGCTGTGTCTACCGATTTCACCACTCGGGCTCGCACGAGCAATAAAGCCGTACTAAATAAATCAAGACAA
>NZ_NCFJ01000491.1:0-1864 GCF_002281105.1 Polynucleobacter sp. 35-46-11 | reverse complement strand
TTGATTAATTTACAGGTAATAAATATTGTGAAAGTCGATCTAATAAATCAATCTTGCTTTCAGTTAATACGTGGTACTTCCTTGAATTGAGAGCGGACAACAGGTCACCACAGTCAATTTCTAGCTGAGTAATTTTGCGATCCCGTTCAACTATTAATACCTTCATGTCGGTAAAAAATAGTTTAGTAAGCGCACTAACCCAGCGGGATACTGGACCCAAGCGACCCTTAGTTGCCATATCAAAGTTGCGCAATTCATCAATCACCAAATCCGCAGAGATTAACTTCTCCCCCGTAACCCACTGATTTGTAGTAAACAAACGAACTGGCAAGCCTTGCTGATTTAATGCGATACCAATGAGGTGATGGAATTCCGCTTCATTGCGCTTGAATAAATGGAAGTGACCATGCTCACCATCTTGCATCTCATCGGCTGTATGTGCATGGTAGTAAAACTCATAGCCACTCTCGGGATCTGAGAGATCATTTTTGGGATAGTGACTCCACTCAATAAACTCTCGTGCGCCACACAGTGCTGCTTCGCTTAGGGTCAAGCCCTTTTTTGCGTAGCGCGTTTGGATGCTAGCAATTTCTTGAGCAGCCAAACAGAGAGTAGATTGAATTAGCACGATTTAAGATTAATCAGCAGATTTACGTTTTTTTGGACCACAAGGATTTGATGGGCCACAAGGGTTGGCTGCTTTTTTCTTAGCCGGGCCACACGGATTCCCTGACTCCTTTTTAGGTCCACATGGGTTCTTTTGTTCGGCACCAGCTGGAGTTGCTGGAGCATCTGCTGCATTAGTCATAGGGGCCGCTGCCAATCCAGCCAAAGCTAAAGCAAGCGCAGCTACTGTTGATTTTTTAGACATTGTTTTTTCCTTTTGAAGTATTAGATTTCTTGAGAACTAACAGGGCCTGTGGATTTCTTCTCCATCCATGCGCCCAAAATAAATACACCAATTGCAGCAAGCACCATGATGAGGTCTATGGCAATGCTTGAAACGTTAAATAGTTCTGGCAATGAATCTGCATTTGCAAGTTCACCTAAAGTCGTAAGAGATTCAATGCTTGGATAGATGCCTGCAAATAGGATTGTTCCCAGCAACAAACCAATTAGAAAGATTCCTGCATCAATCCGACCTGACATCAGACCAACTACTGATGTTCCAGGGCAATAGCCGCCAATAGCGAAACCGGCACCGACAAATGCACCGCCTAAAGCTGCCGCACCTAAGAATGATGGTGGAACAAAAAGGCTTCCGCTCTCTACAAATCCAGTCCTTTCTAGAATGAAGAGTCCGACTGCAGCAAACACGATTGCAGTAAACATCACTTTAAATACGGACCAATCTGTTAAGCGAAATTGACCCGTTAATTTATTGGGATTACCAAAACCAGCCCGCTCAAGCACAAAGCCGAAGGCACCACCAATCAATAAACCCGAAAGAATTGTTCCCATCTTATTTCTCCTCTTTCATTAGGCGGCTGGCAAGCAATCCAACCGCGAAGAATGTACCTAAAAATGTAAATCCAGCCAAACTCAGAACAGCCGCGCCAGATAAACCGAGACCACTGGTACAACCCGCAGCAATGCGAGCACCAAAGCCAGCTAAGATTCCACCAAATAATGCGGTTAAGGGTCGCTTGGAGCCCCCTAAGAATTTCCCACCATCAAGCTTAATTGCAATTCTTCCAGCAAAAAATGCTGAAATGAGAGCGCCTAGAGCAACGCCAATCACCTGCCATGTGATCCATGCATCCAAGGGCTTGCCCTCTTCATGATTGGTTTTGCTCCATGTAGCGCTCTACGATTGCATCGAGCACTTCATAAGAAGGCAGACTATCTTGATCCTTTTGATCTG
>NZ_NCFJ01000490.1:0-1866 GCF_002281105.1 Polynucleobacter sp. 35-46-11 | reverse complement strand
GGTAAAAGGTTGTAAAAGTAGGGCCCAAACACTTTTAGGAATTTTTGCCAAGGTAAACATAATGCGTCAAACCTCTCAAATCTCCAAATTAACTAGCGTCAGCGCTAGCCTAGCCGCTGGCTTAGTTCTGGCAATGACCAGCTTCTCCGGCGTAGTTAATGCTGCAGATGCTGCTACTGCGGCTGCCCCAATGGCGGAAGCTGCTGCTAAGCCGGTTGTTCCAGGTAAGCCAAAAGTCGATCCAGCAGCTGGCGAAGCGCTTTACTCTAACGGTGATGCTAGCCGTGGCGTGACAGCCTGCTTGACTTGCCATGGCCCTAAAGGCCAGAGTGCAACAGCAACTTGGCCTAAGTTGTCTGCTCAGCATGCCGCTTACACTACAAAGCAGTTAAAGAACTTTAAGGATGGCACACGTGCTAATCCAGTCATGATGGGAATGGTTGCCACCTTGACTGAGCAAGATATGAACAATATTTCTGCTTATTTGGCTAAACAGCCAGTATCACAGGGTGTCGCTCAAAATAAAGACACGATTGAATTGGGTCAAAGTATCTATCGTGGTGGTATCGCCGCTAAGGGCGTTCCAGCATGTGCAGCCTGCCATAGCCCAACTGGCGCCGGTATTCCAGCGCAGTATCCACGTATGGGTGGCCAATGGGCTGAGTACAACGCAGCTCAGTTGCTAGCATTCCGCGAAGGTACTCGTAAGAATAGTACGCAGATGACTACGATTGCTACTAAGCTTTCTGATCAAGAAATGAAGGCTGTTGCTGATTACATGGCAGGCTTGCATTAATTGAACATTCAGTAAAAACAAAAACCCCGCGATTGCAGCGGGGTTTTTTATTGCCTAGAAATTTACCAGGCCCAATAAATTATTAATTAAATTTAGTTTGGCAAGATAGTTTCGCTAGCAAAAAGATCAGCAACATTTTCGCGCGCACGAATAAGGTATGCATTTTTTCCATCAACCATAATTTCTGCAGGCTTAGGTCTGGTGTTGTAATTTGATGCCATAACAAAGCCATATGCGCCTGCTGACAGAATAGCCAATAGATCACCTTCTTCAACAGCAAGCTCACGATCTCTTCCAAGCCAGTCACCAGATTCGCATACGGGTCCAACGATGTCATAGGTGGAGCTTGAAACTTGTTTAGTTTGCACTGGAACAATGCCGTGATACGCCTCGTAGAGAGCGGGGCGCATTAACTCTGTCATTGCTGCATCCACAATGCAAAAGTTTTTCTCAGCACCGGGCTTGAGGTACTCCACTTGAGTCAAGAGTACGCCGGCATTGCCTACCAAGGACCTGCCAGGCTCCAAGACTACATCGAGATGAGCAAAGCCACGCTCTGCAACGCGATTGAGTAAGGTGTTGGTGAACTCAGTAATGTCGGGTGGGTTGTCGTCGCCGTAAGAGATGCCAAGACCGCCGCCTAAATCAAGATGATGAATCTCAATACCTTCTTTTTTCAATTGGGTTACTAACTCAAGAACCTTATCAAGCGCATCAAGGTAGGGCGCGGTTGTAGTGATTTGGGAGCCAATATGGCAGTCAATACCGACCACATCAATTTGTGAAAGCAAAGCAGCTTCACGATAAGTTTTTAGAACCTCGTGATAGGCGATACCAAATTTATTTCCTTTTAATCCAGTAGAAATATAAGGATGAGTTTGAGCATCCACATCGGGATTTACGCGTAAAGAAATTGGGGCGCGGCAATTCAGCTTAGTCGCAACACGATTAATTTGGTGGAGCTCTGCAATCGATTCCACATTGATGCATTTAACACCAGCCTCTAATGCCTGTGCAATTTCGGAGGCAGATTTGCCGACACCTGCGAATACCAAACTCTTTGGATCTGC
>NZ_NCFJ01000489.1:0-1869 GCF_002281105.1 Polynucleobacter sp. 35-46-11 | reverse complement strand
ACACCAGCAGCTACTGAAATGCGCTTTGGCTTTGAAATTACTATGTACGTAATGAACCAGTAATTCGCTTTAAAAATATAAGCGCCTACTAATAAATTAGCAGGCTTTGAAATAGCCCCGTAATTCACAGTACCAGTATTATTCCTTACAATGAGGACTAGTAATATGACTAGAATTAATACTATGCGTAAATTAAGTGATAGCGATACTCAAAGGCCGATAGAAGTCATCAGCGGTGTGCAGCGTCGCAGACGCTGGACACCGTTTGAGAAGTTGGAAATGGTAAAGCAAACCTATGAACCTGGTAAATCCGTTTCATACGTTGCACGTGAACATGCGGTGCAAGTAAGCCAATTGTTTACCTGGCGCAAGGCTTACGAAACTGGATCACTCGTTGCTGTAGGTTCAGGAGAAGAAGTGGTGCCTGCCTCCGAATTTCAAGAAGCGATGAAACGTATTAAATTGCTTGAGGCTGCTTTAGGCCGCAAGACACTAGAAAACGAAATACTCAAAGAAGCAGTGGATTTCGCAAAATCAAAAAAGTGGATTGCGCGCTCGCCTGTATTGCCAGAGGACGATCAATAAGATTGGTCTGTCATGCTTTAGGTGTTGCGCGCAGCCACGTGATGAATAAGCGGGTAAGAAGCCTACATTGGAAAGACCAGCGACAGGCAAGGCAGCAGCCACAAGACGATACCGTATTACTCAGTCATATTAAAACGGTGATCAATGAGCAGCAGAGTTACGGCTATCGACGTGTATGGGCGATATTGAAACACCAGCAGGCGATCAGTGTGAATCATAAGCGTGTCTATCGCGTGATGCGGGATGCTAACCTATTGTTGTATCGCCAAGGATTACAAAAAACCTCAACACGCAGACATGATGGTGTGATTCAAGTAGATGAAAGTAATAAACGCTGGTGTTCGGATGGACTGGAAATCAACTGCGATAATGGCGATAAAGTCAGAGTCGCATTTGCACTAGACTGCTGTGATCGTGAAATATTGAGCTGGGTCGCCACAACGAAAGGGATTACGAGTCATCTCATCAGCGATTTGATGATGCAGGCAATAGAGCAACGGTTTGGGATAGATCATCGTCCGAATCAATCCATTGAATGGCTAACAGATAACGGCAGTTGTTATACTGCGCATGAAACCAAGTCATTTGCCAGAATGTTGGGGCTAAAACCGGTGACAACCCCGGTAGCTAGCCCACAGAGCAATGGCATGGCTGAGAGCTTTGTAAAGACGTTAAAAAGAGATTATGCTGCGCTAGCTTACAAGCCTGATGCAAAAGCAGTGATGGAGAGATTAGATAGCTGGTTTGAGCATTACAACAATAAACATCCGCATAGTGCGTTAAAGTATTTATCGCCACGGATGTTTAGAAAAAAACAGATGGAAACTTTATCAACCTAGTGAATAGTGCTGGTACTGTTTTATAGGGGCGAATCCAAAAAATGCCAGTCACCTTTTTAAATTCTTTGTATCAGCCACTCCACATGAGGGGTAAGTTACCAACTCAAACATTCGCTATTTTGTCAGTGGTCACATTTATTATGCTGTCAGGTAACTTTTCGTTGTTCCATGGCATTTTAAATATATATCCACTGACACTACGTAATCTTCCGTTTCTATTTTCCTTAGCGCTATTTTTTACATCACTCACGGCAATATTTTTCTTAGCAATTAGTCATGGCAAATGGACGCGCTGGATTCTAGCTGCATTTTTGTTGATTGCATCACAGTCGGCTTATTACATGGATCACTTCGGTGTCATCATCGATACCGTCATGATTGATAACATCATGCAAACGAATAGAAGTGAGTTTTCAAGCCTCGTCACTTCCACTCTGGTTCTTAG
>NZ_NCFJ01000488.1:0-1871 GCF_002281105.1 Polynucleobacter sp. 35-46-11 | reverse complement strand
AACTGAATATTTAAAGATAAAAAAATGCCCTCAACACGAGGGCATAAAAGAGAACAGCCGGATTAAAACTAATCGATCACCACAGCCATCAGCGCGGTTGCAGCACCAGCACCCAGGGCTGGAATACCCCAACGCTCAAGCGCTGGTAATGAGCTGCCAGTTACTACCTCTACCGGGATATCACTGATCTCTAGTAATTTGGCGGTTGTAGAGTTCTCAAACAAACGGCTCAAAGAATTTTTCTTTGAAGTACCAATCACAATACGACTACATTCAAGTCGCGTAGCCTCATCACGAATAGCGCTACCTTTGTCACCACAGGCGTAGCTAAAGGAAAAATTCAGGCCATGCTTTTCAAGATAAGCTGATGCCGAGGCTGCAGCCAGAGTTGCACGCTCAGCATGCCACTCATTAATCGTTTGCTTGCTCAAGTATTTGCCGATGTGACGATATAAGGTAGGCTGTACGTTGCACAAGTAAAAACGTGCATTCGAATCCTGGCCATAAGTCTTCACAGCATGCTTCACTGCCATATCTGAATTTTTTGAACCATCCACAGGAATTAAAATTTTATTCATTTTGTTTTCTCCAAAATTAGGGGACTGCTCTTGTAACACCATACTTGCAGACTCCGGAACTACAACCGAAGGAGCAATCACACCTTCAAGCGCACGTCTACTTCTAATAAAACCACTTGCTAATACACCGAATACAACAGCAACTTGAATCACGTATTCCAAAGCCGAGCTTTGGGAAGTTAGCCATTCCTTAGAGATTGGCTCAGAAATCATCATTTTTGCCGCCGTCCATGCGAGGACACCAGCACCCAAGTAGGTCACAGAAGGGTAGCGCTCGACGAGTTTAAGTATTTGAGTGGATCCCCAGATCACTACAGGAATGCTAATCAACAGGCCAAGCACAACCAACACATAACTACCGTGAGACGCACCAGCCACAGCGAGAACGTTGTCCAACCCCATAATGGCATCCGCAACCACAATGGTTTTCATTGCGCCCCAAAAGGTTGTAGAAGCTTGGCCATGCTCATCACTCTCTTGCTCAGGATTGAGTAAACGATATGCAATCCATACCAATAGCAATCCACCGATCAGCATTAATCCAGGGATCTTGAGTAGATACACGACCACTAGTGTCATAGCACTTCTGACAGCAATGGCACCTACGGCACCCCAAATAATCGCCTTTTTCTGAAGATGTGCTGGCAAGTTTCTGGCAGCCATCGCAATAACAATAGCGTTATCACCTGCAAGCACCAGATCAATCACAATAATTGCCAGCAATGCCGAAAAAAATTCCGGGCTAAATAGTTCCAATTTCATCTCCTCATTTAATTACCCATGAATTCCATGGATTTCGATAGGGTTAATGTAGGCTGATTTGCTATTAGTAAAAAGCAGAGATATATTGACATTAATTTCGGAAAAAACTGACAATCAAATGCTCTATAACTACCGACACCTTTACTACTTCTGGGTAGTAGCCAAAGAAGGCAGCATGTCTAAGGCTGCCGAGCGTCTCAATATTGCAATTCAGACAATCAGCGCCCAGGTACATGAATTAGAAAAATCACTCGGTTATCTGCTCTTCAAACCAGCTGGACGGGGTATCACCTTAACTGAATCTGGATATGCAGCCCTGGAAATTGCTGATCAAATTTTTCTCCTTGGCGAGCGACTGCCGGAAGCAGTCAGAGAGGCTGCCACTTCACCTAAAACCAAAATAACGGTTGGCATATCCGATGGACTACCAAAGCTAGTAACCAGACAACTACTTGAACCAATTCTGGAAAAAAACGATGTGCAGCTGATTGCACATGAGGGTGAATTTGAAGACCTGTTAGCAGATCTCGC
>NZ_NCFJ01000487.1:0-1872 GCF_002281105.1 Polynucleobacter sp. 35-46-11 | reverse complement strand
GAGAACGGCATATGAAAAAGCTCTATATCAAAACCTTCGGCTGTCAGATGAACGAGTATGACTCGGGCAAGATGGCCGATCTCCTACATGCCGATGAGGGCATGGTCATGACCGACACGCCTGAAGACGCAGATGTCGTTCTACTGAACACCTGTTCTATTCGTGAAAAAGCGGAAGATAAAGTATTTTCCGATTTAGGTCGCTTACGTGAACTCAAAAAAACCAAACCCAATTTATTAATTGGTGTTGGAGGTTGCGTCGCCAGCCAGGAAGGTCAACAAATTATTAGCAGGGCGCCCTATGTTGATGTCGTCTTTGGTCCGCAAACCTTACATCGCTTATCTGATCTGATCGCTCAACGTCGCGAAACCGGTAGATCTCAGGTAGATATTTCATTCCCGGAAATTGAGAAGTTTGACCGCCTACCTGCCTCGCGCCAAACTCGTGGCTCTGCTTACGTTTCCATCATGGAAGGTTGCTCAAAGTATTGCAGCTATTGCGTAGTTCCTTACACTCGTGGTGAAGAAGTATCACGCCCATTTGATGATGTATTAACTGAAGTAGCAGGCCTAGCTGCGCAAGGTGTAAAAGAAATTGTTTTACTCGGTCAAAACGTCAATGCCTATTTGGGCAAAATGGGTGATACAGAGGAAATCGCAGACTTTGCGCTCTTGATTGAATACGTTGCAGAGGTTCCAGGTGTCGAAAGAATTCGCTTTACCACCAGCCATCCTAAAGAATTTACCCAACGCTTAATTGATGTCTATGCCAAAGTTCCCAAGTTGGTGAGTCATTTACATCTTCCGGTACAACACGCATCCGACTCGGTTTTATCCGCCATGAAACGTGGCTATACCGCTCTAGAATACAAAAGCATTATTCGTAAGATGCGCGCAGTGAGGCCCGACTTGACGCTCTCTAGCGACTTCATTGTAGGCTTTCCAGGCGAGACCGATGAGGATTTTGCAAAGCTCTTGAAGATGGTTGAAGAGCTCAATTTTGATAACAGCTTTTGCTTTATTTTCAGCGCACGTCCCGGTACACCTGCTGCCAACCTGAGTGATGACACGCCTTATGAGGTCAAACTGAAGCGACTACAAACATTGCTTGCCCTAGTGGAGTCACAAGCAAATCAAATCAGTAAAAACATGTTGGGCAATACTGAGCGAGTTCTCGTTGAAGGCCTAGCAAAAGATGGTGTAAATCTACAAGGTCGCGCTGCTAACAATCGCGTGATTCACTTTGCAGCACCAAATGAAGATATTGAATCCCTCATAGGTGAAATGGTAGACATACGCATTACTGAAGTGCTCAATTACACCCTCCGAGGCGAGCTTATCAACGAACTCACTTCAATCCATACCCATTAAGATGGCAATCAAGCAAGCGACTTCCTCTAAATTGGAAATTGATATTCAATTTGCTAGCGCTCCCATTGAAGATAAAGTGCTTACGATTGCCTCTTTAGCAGCAATTAAAAAATGGGTGAAATCTAGCACCCACCTGAGCGGTCTTATCACCTTGCGCTTCGTCAATGCTGCTGAGGGTAAAAAGTTGAATTTTGCTTTTCGGAACAAAGATTACGCAACCAATGTACTCACCTTTCCATATGAGCTAACTAAAAAGACATTGACTGCAGATATTATTTTTTGCTTTCCCGTAATTCAAAAAGAGGCAAGGGAACAAGCTAAGACTGCTCAGGCTCACTTAGCTCACCTCATTATTCATGGATGCTTGCATGCCCAAGGACTTGACCATGAGAGCAATGCTGAAGCAAGCAAAATGGAGAGTAAGGAAATCGCTATTCTCAAATCCCTGGGTTTCACAAACCCTTACGCACCCATTTAAAGCATCCCCAACACCTCGTTCACT
>NZ_NCFJ01000486.1:0-1878 GCF_002281105.1 Polynucleobacter sp. 35-46-11 | reverse complement strand
AATGGCCGTAAATCAATATGGCGTGGCGCAACACCAGACTCAACAAAAGTTGGGCAAGTGGAGAGTGCGAGAGTTGGTTGTGCAATGTATTTATCTGGATTGTCAATCAGATGACCGCGGAATTCTTCGATCTCTGCCTTGGTGGATGCTGGTCCAACCAACATGCCATAGCCACCAGCACCATGGGTTAGCTTCACCACCAACTTATCTAAATTGGCCAGGGTATATGCGAGATCATCTGGCTTACGGCATTGGAAAGTCGGCACATTATTCAGAATCGGTTTTTCACCTAAATAGAACTCAATCATGTCAGGCACGTAAGGGTAGATGGACTTGTCATCAGCAATGCCGGTACCAATGGCATTAGCTAAGGTCACATTGCCTGCTCGATGTGCAGAGAGTAATCCAGCAACTCCCAATGTGGAATCAGAGCGGAATGCGAGCGGATCCAAGAAATCATCATCAACGCGGCGATAGATCACATCCACACGCTCAGGGCCTTGAGTAGTACGCATAAACACTTGCTCGTTCTTAACAAACAAATCTTTGCCTTCCACCAATTCAACACCCATTTGTTGAGCGAGGTAACTGTGTTCAAAATAAGCCGAGTTGTACATGCCTGGTGTGAGCACGACGACATTGGGTTTCTTGACATCATCCGGTTTGACTGACTTTAAGCACTCCAATAAAAAATCTGGATAGTGCTCTACCGGCGCAACTCGATATTTCTGAAACAGATCAGGGAAGAGGCGCATCATCATCTTGCGGTCTTCAACCATATAAGACACGCCAGATGGAACGCGCAGGTTATCTTCTAGAACATAGAACTCACCTTCACCAGCGCGCACGATATCGATTCCAGCGATCTGCGCATAAATGTCTCGCGGCACGTTGACGTTGCGCATCTCAGGGCGATATTGCGCATTGTTATAAATCTGTTCAGCAGGAATAATTCCGGCTTTGATAATTTCTTCTTCGTGATACACGTCGTAGATAAAGCGATTGAGCGCTTTAACCCGTTGACGAAGACCAGCCTCGAGCTGCTCCCATTCTTTGGCGGTAAAGATGCGGGGCACTTGATCAAAGGGAATGGTTCTCTCAGACCCCAGATCGTCTCCGTAAACAGCAAAGGTGATGCCAACTCGTCGGAAGATGAGATCAGCTTCAGCGCGCTTGAGGCCCATAAGGGTGTCGCTTTGCTGCTTAAGCCAGTTATGGAAAACTTGGTAATGGGGACGCGCTTTTCCGCTGGCGTCGAGCATTTCATCAAAAGGCAATTTCATAGTTACAAACTAATGCCTTCGGGCTTAACTGCTATGGTGGGAATGTGGCAGCTTGGTGCCCTATGCACTTTATTGGTGCATTAATAACTCAGAAATCCACTCCGGGACTTATGCGTTCAGATCGCCTCGAGCAATTCGTCCTTTTTGAACTTCCCATTCACGCTCTTTAGTTGCTGCGCGCTTGTCGTGCTGTTTCTTGCCTCGAGCCAGCCCAATTTCACACTTCACATTGCCTTTCGAGAAATGCAGATTTAGTGGGACAAGGGTGTAGCCCTTTTGCTCAACCTTACCAATCAGCTTTTTAATCTCAATGGCATTGAGCAGAAGTTTGCGGGTACGAGTGCTGTCTGGGACGATATGAGTGGAGGCTGATAGCAGGGGGGTGATGTGACAACCGATCAGGAATAGCTCCGCCCGACGGATGACGACATACGCTTCTTTAATGTGGACTCGACCAGCGCGGATGGCTTTTACTTCCCAGCCTTCCAGAACCAGCCCTGCCTCGAACCGTTCCTCGATAAAATAATCGAAGAAGGCTTTTTTGTTATCGACGATACTCATATTTATTTAGCTTCTCAAGATCGATTATGGCAGA
>NZ_NCFJ01000485.1:0-1878 GCF_002281105.1 Polynucleobacter sp. 35-46-11 | reverse complement strand
AAAACGTTGCACGGTTATAGGGATTCAGGGTTGCACCCTTCTGGAAACGCTCTGCTAAGTCCGGATTAGCAATATACAAACGACCATAAGCTACAGCGTCTGCCAAGCCAGCCTCTAAAACGGCCTCACCCATGGCTTGATCATATCCACCGGCACTAATGAATTGACCCTGATATGCAGCTCGGAATATCTCTGAAGTAATGGGTGCCTCAGAGTTCACCTGATCATTACCGCCAGCAGTAGTAGATCGCGGCTCAATCATATGGACATAGGACAAGTGATAGCCATTGAGCTTTTGAATCACTGCGTTGAATAAGGCAATCGGATCGCTATCAGCAATGTCATTAAAGCTGCCGTAAGGTGATAAACGCACGCCAATACGATCATTTGAAAAGACTTTAGCAACCGATTCAATCACTTCGCCTAGAAGACGAATACGATTTTCAATTGAGCCACCATACTCGTCAGTACGTTGATTGGTTTTATCTTGTAAAAACTGATCCAATAAATAACCATTGGCAGCATGAATTTCTACACCATCAAAACCTGCCGCTTTGGCATTGGCAGCAGCCAATTCAAAATCTTTTAATAGGCGAGCAATATCCGCAGTCGTCATTGCCTTCGGAGTTTCGTAATCGTGTAACTTCCAGTCAGCGCCGTAAGTTTGGCCTGCGGGGGCAATAGCAGATGGAGCCTCAGGCATACCCTGCTCAGGATGCAATGAGGAATGAGAAATACGGCCCACATGCCATAGTTGAGCAACCATCTTGCCATCCTTAGCATGTACCGCACTCACAATCTCTTTCCAAGCAGCTGTTTGCTCGGCGGAATAAATTCCAGGGGTTCCTGGATAGCCCTTGCCGATAGCAGAAATTTGCGTTGCTTCACTGATGATCAGGCCAGCACTTGCTCTTTGTGCATAGTATGTTTTTGCTAAAGGGCTTGGCACATCCCCTTCGATAGCGCGCATTCTGGTAAGTGGAGCCATCACCAAGCGATTTTTCAATTCAATGGCGCCAAGTTTGACGGGGGTAAACATGATTTCTTTTCCAGACATGAACTACTTTCTTTTAAATTAGATACATTTATTAATGGGGCAACTTTAGCAGGGATAGCATAGTCCTGCAGACACCTCGCTAGACTCTTTGAAAACTCTTGCGACTGCCACGACTAATTCTTGGGCTAGACTTAAATCTAGCTTCAATACTTTCAGCGAGCGCCTGGAACTCTTCAAGATGTGCAGTAGAAGCTCGAGCCACAAGCGCGATCACCCTCTTAGGAGCGGGCGGAGCTAGTGGTCGAGCAAGCAATGTCGTGCCATTTAAGAGCCCTCCCTTGACCGCCATCTCAGGCAGCAGTGCAATGCCCATGCCAGACTCCACCATTTGCAACAAAGTGAGCAGACTCGTTGCCTCCACACCATCTGCATTCCGAATATCAGAGCGCTTACAGGCTTGCATAGTGTGATCGCGAAGACAGTGCCCCTCCTCCAGCAGCAATAAGCGTTCAGCCATTTTTGCGGGTAGGTGAATGTCCTTGCCTTTAAGAGCTGGATCGTCTGCTCTGGCTACCACCCAAAATTCATCGACAAACAGCTCTTTTACTAATAGACCGGCCGTGTCATATGGCAATGCAATTAATGCAAAATCCAGTTGGTGATCCACTAGACGCGCTAAGAGATTAGCGCTTAAGTCTTCGCGCAAGGCAATTTTTAGATTGGGGTAATGCTCCCGAATATCTGGCAATACATTTGGCAATAGGAATGGTGCGATAGTCGGAATCACGCCAAGGCGAATGGTTCCAGACATCGGCTTGCCAGCTGCATCCGCATATTCCACCAAATCCTGAGATGAGGCCAAGATTGCCTTAGCTCTCTCC
>NZ_NCFJ01000484.1:1455-3343 GCF_002281105.1 Polynucleobacter sp. 35-46-11 | reverse complement strand
AAATGTACTGTATTTGCATATGCCATGGTGAGCTCCTTAAGGGTTAACCCTAATGATACTCCAAATACACTGCAATGCAACAAAATTAGAGCTACTTAAAGGTCAAGCCTATTCTTGTATTTTAAATTCCAGGCCTCTTTATAGACGCTGGTCATACCAAACATGATTGAGGTGGTCCATGCAAGAGAGAAAAGACCAGTAAAGGAAATAAAGAAAGCCAGCGTTTTCCAACCATCTGGCAATGCATCAGGTTCAAATCCTACGGTCGTGTAGCAACTGCCTGCAAAAAGAATTGCCTCGATGGGCTCTTTAAAGAGGCTGAAGCTAAAGATGAAGATTGCCCACAGAAAAATTTCAAGAACGTGTGTGAGTGCGATGAAGGCAAATGAGGCATAAAAATGAGCGAATACACGGTTGTATTGACTAAGCTTTAAGCATTTACTGGTGCGTCGGTCAAATCGCATGTAGATGTGATTAATAGCGCTGCCATGAAAAACCAAAATAACAATTAAACCGACTATTCCCCAAAGTGCGTCCCTTAGAAGAGGAAGTATGGGGAAATTAATGAGGGCTTCAAGCATAGATATCTAGATCAAGGGTGAGCATTAGCCAAAATTATTTAAGACAAGCTTGCTAAGACTAGGCAGCATTTTTATCGGTAAGCCTTGATAATGGCACATCCTCAATATCATGTAAAGAAACCCTTGACCGAGCATCACATGCCAGGCGGAAAGAGAAACGAACGTTTTTTCTTATTCTCCTTAGCCGGAATTCAGTTCACCCATATTCTGGACTTCATGATCATGATGCCTTTGGGGCCTGAATTTATTCGTGAGCTCAATATCAATACCCATGAGTTTGGTTTATTGCTTTCCTCTTATACATTTGCCGCTGCCATTGCAGGAGTCTTTGCTACTTACTTTGTAGATCGATTTGAGCGGAGAGTACTGCTACTGAGTTTGTATGCCTGTTTTATTATTGCGACCCTAGTTTGTGGTCTGGCCCCCGATTACCATTCACTCTTTATTGCGCGAGCCTTCGCAGGAGCATTTGGAGGCATCCTAGGCTCATTGGTGCAAACGATCGTTGCTGATTCCATTCCATTTGAGCGCAGGGGGAAAGCATTGGGCACTGTAATGTCAGCATTCTCAATATCGACAGTAGCTGGTGTTCCGCTCAGTTTATTTTTGGCCAACAACATTCCATCTTTAGGTTGGCGTGCACCGTTTATCTTCATTGCTTTGATATCGAGCCTTATTTTGTATGTCGGCTATCGCAATATTCCTAAGATCACCGGACATCTTGGGCTGACTCACGAGGGAAGTCGCCTTAGTCAAATCTGTAATATCTTCTTTGCTCATCAGCACTTGCGAGCATTTGTTTTTATGGCGCTTATTATGTTGACCGGATTTTCCGTCATCCCCTATATCGCTCTCTACTTGACTGCCAATGTTGGTATTGATAACTCTTACATTTCCTTAATTTATCTTTGCGGTGGGATTGCAACACTCATGAGTTCTCGCGTAATTGGCCATATGGCCGACCATTACGGAAAGGTCAAGGTCTTTAGAGTGCTCGCTGTGATTAGCTTAATTCCATTGGTCGTCACAACCAATCTCATGCCGGTACCACTTTGGGTGGTATTGATTAACTCCACCGCCTTTTTTGTCTTGGTTTCTGGGCGCATGATTCCGGCGATGGCTATAGTGAGTCAAGTAGTAGAGGCCAAAGTCCGAGGTACGTTTATGAGTTTGGTGGGCTCGGTACAAATGCTTGCATCCGGGCTAGCCTCAGTTCTTGCGGGTATGGTCGTGACTATTAGTGCTGATGGGAAGATGGAGCATTACAACCTGGTTGGTTACGGGGCAGCTCTGTGCGGCTTGCTTAC
>NZ_NCFJ01000484.1:0-1432 GCF_002281105.1 Polynucleobacter sp. 35-46-11 | reverse complement strand
CGATAAACAGTCGAAGTAAGCCTAATTCATTTTTAAAAGAAAGATTGGAGATAGTCATGATTACATTTCAAAGACCTGATGGCGCTTCAGTGGAGGCATATGTAGTTGAGCCTGCCAATCCAAAAAATGCTCCTGGTGTAGTAGTGATTCAGGAGTGGTGGGGTTTAGATGATGAAATTAAGAATGTCGCTAATCGTTTGGCGAAAGCAGGTTATCACGCCTTGGTTCCGGACCTCTATCGTGGCAAGTTGGCTTTAGAGGCGAATGAGGCAGAGCACCTCATGAATGATTTGAATTTTGGCGATGCCGCCAGTCAAGATATCCGTGGTGCCGTTCAATATCTCAAAGCAACTGGCAGTGCCAAAGTGGCTGTTACGGGTTTTTGTATGGGCGGAGCCCTCACTGTATTGTCTGCCGGCCTCGTTCCAGAATGTGATGGAACTGTAGTTTGGTATGGTTATCCGCCACTAGAGTATGTTGACGCGTCGGCTATTAAAAAACCAATGTTGGCGCACTGGGCTCTTCACGATGAATTTTTTTCGATTGCTGGCGTCGATCAACTGGAAGCAAAGCTAAAAGCTGCTGGAGTTACGTATGACTTTCAGCGCTACGACACTAAACATGCCTTCGCAAATCCAAAATCAGACTCAAGAGGTCTGCCACCATTGCAATACAACTCCGCTGCTGCTGATTTGGCATGGGAGCGGACTATGACTTTCCTAGAGCGTACGCTCGGCAATTAATTGGCCGCCCATCATCTTTACTGAATAACTCATCTCTTTTTATTGCCCATGCATCTTTTTGCTGAAAACCTCGCTGTTGAAATTTCTTCCTATTACCGAAATCTCGCTCTGGCTCATGGCGTCATCCCTAAGGTTTTTACCTTAGTAAATGGAGCAGGGGATCAATACCTCTTTTTTATAGATGATCTGCGTATGGAGAAGGCTGAGGAGGATCAGTTTTTGGCTTATATCGTCCAAGAGCATGAGGCAGTCTGCTATGCCCGAGGTACCTTGGTCATACTGGAGAAAAATCAACAGCTGATCGAGTTTGCCGTCATTGATCAAGACGATAATGAGGCCATTGTGTGCTCAGCTCAGTTGACGCGGGATATTGACGATAAGCCGGTTGGACTTAGTGAGTTTGAGAAGACTCTGGCGCCTAAAAAAACTATCTTCTTCAGCGGCCTCTTTGAGCCTATTGAACTATCGGAAGATAGGGCGGAGGAGTTTGAAAGTCTTTGGGAAGAGATGAAGCCCAAGATCTTGCATAGGACCATGGGAATTTAGTCGCCTATTGAAAAGAGGCTGTTTAGTCCCCATATAGGTCTTTGTAGGTGTATTTGGTGCCCAGGAAGGGACTCGAACCCCCACAACCTTACGATCGCCAGCACCTGAAGCTGGTGCGTCTACCAATTTCGCCACCTGGGCAT
>NZ_NCFJ01000483.1:0-1894 GCF_002281105.1 Polynucleobacter sp. 35-46-11 | reverse complement strand
CATTTAATACGCATTTAGCCATAGATAAATACATTGACCAAGTCAGCCCCCAATATAACCGCTGAGAAAGATCCCGCCCTAGCTGCTAAGCACCTAGAGGAAGCATTTGCCATTTTTTATGCGGAATCTCAAAAACTCGAGACTCAGCAAGCAGCCCTTCAAGAGAAGATCAATCAACTCAGCTCCGAGTTGCAAAAGTCCAATCAGCGCTTGGGGATCCTATTAAATGCCATTCCAGCTGGAGTAATACTGCTCGAGAACAACATTGTTCTGCTTCATAACCCGGCAGTCCTTCAGTTCTTACCTAGCTTAAGCACAGGCAATCATTTTGAGTTGCCTCATGATTGGCAAGCCTCTATTGCCCCTGGTGAATACCTGATTGGCAATGCCGAGGATCGCAACTCCCCGCAAAAAATGGTTCAGGTCATTCGCATTGACGAGGGCATACGTAGCTTTGTGCAGATTCAAGACATTACCGCCAACATTGCTCTTCACCAAGAAACCCAGCGCGAAAATCGCCTGACTGCCATGGGCAAGATGGCTGCCGGTATTGCACACCAATTTCGCACACCACTTGCTACCGCCCTTCTGTATTCGTCCCACCTTTGTGATGATGAAGTACAGCCAGAGATGGCTAAAGAGTTTGCCTTGCGCTTACGCAAGCAATTGCTCGATCTAGAAAAACTTTCACAAGACATGTTGCGATTTATTTCTAATCGCCCCACCAAAACTGTACTTAGCTCTGCCAAACAGCTGATTGATGAAGCGCAAGCTAGTATTCAAGCACTGTTTGAAACAAAGCAAGTAAAACTGAATGTTCAATGCAATATTCCTGAGACGGCCATGTTGCTAGTAGAACCAAAATCTATTCCGAATGCATTAGTGGCTATTCTTGAAAACGCACTAGCAGTCTCACAGCCTCAAGATACTGTCTCACTGACTGCAAATATTGATTCAAAGAAATTGATCATCACCATTGAAGATCAAGGCCCCGGTATTGCGAGCACCATCATTGACTCCTTGTTTGAGCCGTTCTCTACTACCAGCGCTAATGGCACTGGTCTTGGTCTATCGATCGCCAAAAATACTTTAGATGCCCACCGTGGAACGATTGCCGTTCACAACACCAAGCACGGTGCAGTCTTCAAGATCACCTTACCCATTACGCAACAATAAATACTGAGAAACGAACTATTGAAATGAATGACGCTATTGATCAACGTTTCCCTGTGATTCTGGTTGAGGATGATGAAGACCTCAGAGAGGCTATTGCAGTCACACTGCGTATGAAGAATATTGACTTTGTTACCCATCAAAGAGCTGAGACAGTAGTGCCCCTCTTACGCCCAGGGCTCAAGACTGTATTGGTTACAGACTACAAGCTGCCTGGCATGACTGGCTTAGATCTGCTCAAGATTGCACAAACAGAATGTCCTGATTTACCTGTGGTAATCATGACTGCCTTTGCCGATACTAAGCTTGCAGTCGAGGCACTGAAAGCAGGTGCAAGAGACTTTCTCATTAAGCCTTTTGTGCCACAGCAACTCATTGAAATTATTTCTCGCTATCACCCACCAGAAACGAATTCTGCAAGCACACCTGAAGCATCTGCTCTAGTAGAAGCCACGCCAAAAACTAAAGAAGTGGGCTCACAGATTCGACCTGCCGAACACAACGTGATTGCCGTAGATCCACAAAGTATTGCTACCTTCACAAGATGTGAACGAGTAGCTGCAACTGATACAAGTGTTTTAGTTACCGGTGAATCTGGCGCTGGTAAAGAAGTAATTGCGCATCATATTCACAAAACATCAAAGCGAGCAAAAGGACCTTACGTAGCCATTAACTGCGCTGCCATTCCGGAGACTTTGCTGGAGTCGATTTTGTTCGGTCA
>NZ_NCFJ01000482.1:0-1896 GCF_002281105.1 Polynucleobacter sp. 35-46-11 | reverse complement strand
GATATGCGCCTAAGAGGGTATTCAGAATTCTTTTTATAGTTAACAGGGACTAGCAGTTAAAAGTTCTGCTATCTAAACCTTTACAGGGTGTTCAGCATGGGCAAAGCTCAAAATAAAGGTCACATCATAGAAGTTAAAGGCAAAGTCAAGGAGTTTGCTAGATCAAGCTGCATGGGTTCAATGTTGATAATGCTCTGAACAGTGTTTGGCATGACCTGAAAATGTAAGTATTGCCTTTATGGTCCAAACCACCACCTGAGGGCGGTTGCTATTTGGTGGGTACAGTTATTTTTGGCATCGCGTTTCAGGGCTGGTTATTTAAAACATTTAGCGCTGGAATGGAAATATATGTTCGATAGCGTACAGACTGATTGCCCCACCTTTCTTAGTCTGATAGATATCAAGTCAAATTAATCATAAGGAGTGGTGTATATGAGTTCATCTGATGATCTTCATTCTGAGCGTGCCATTAAGTTGTTGGATATAGTCCACGACTTGCATGGGGCCGATAAGCGCTATCCATACGAAAACATTCCATTTTCATCAAATGAAGATGGGGCTATTACCTTGAGTCCTAGCCTTATGGCGGAGCTGAAGAAAGATGAAAATCAAGATTTAATGTCTTGGGCGCACGACAATATTGCTAAGTTATTTAAATAGCAAATTAAGGGAGTAGCATGAAGTGATGAATAAACCTAATGTGTACATTCGGTTTCTAAAGTTGGTTGAAGTACTGAACTCGAAAAGTAAAATCCGGAGTTTGGATTCAATCGAAAAACATTTGCTCAATAGGATCATGCTGGATGACCATGCTGGCCAATCTATTTTGGTTGGTGACCTACTAAAGTTGCACCTAATAGGTTCCCAAGCAACCCTTCATGGGCGCCTGAAAAACCTACTCTCAATTGGCTATATCCAGCTTGTCTCCCAAGATGATGGGCGTAAAAAAAGAGTGATACCAACAAAACAGGCTCATCAAATCTTTGGCGCTCTATCTGGGTGCATGTCGAAAGCGGTACAAGGACAATAATTCGTTCTAGTTCGGCCAATTGCCACGCCTGTTGTGAGACTGATGGGGCAATATCATTCCAAGTTAGCGTGAGTCAATTTCCTTTGGTATTCTCTCCGGAATACTGCGAGATTAAATGATTCCAATTTTGTACTCTTACCGAAGATGTCCTTATGCAATGCGGGCTCGTATGGGATTGAAATACGCTGGCATTGAGGTTGAGCAAAGGGAAATTGATTTCAGAAACAAGCCGAAATCCATGTTGCTTGTATCACCCAAGGGAACGGTTCCAGTCTTATGCGCTGATGGACTGGTCTTGGATCAAAGTGTGGATATTATGCGTTGGGCTCTAGAGAAGTCCGACCCAGATGGCTGGATAGACGTCGATGAGGATGCGTCCCAAGAATGGATTAAAAAAAATGATGGCCCATTCAAGGTTCTATTGGATCAATATAAGTACCCAAATCGATTTCCGGATCTGCATCAAAATGATGTGTTGAATGATGCTATTGATCTCATGCTCCACCCGATGGAGACGCTCCTCCAAGCTAACCCGTTCTTACTGGGTAACAAAATATCCTGGGTAGATGTCGCCATCTTTCCGTTTATCAGGCAGTTTGCTGCAGTCAATCCTCAACAATTTGAAGAGTTGCCATTTAACTCCCTCAAGAAATGGCTCAATCAACATCTTGAGTCGGATTTATTTCATTCGGTGATGGATAAGCATCCAACTTGGACTGATTGATATCTTGCAAAGCTGGTGTGAGGAAATGTAAAAAGCCACCCGAGTGAACTGACCCCCAAAAGTTGGACCTTATGTCCAACCAAGGGGGTTTTGTTTTATGAGCAAGTACAGTAAGCAGTTCAAGCTAAAGGTAGTTCAAGAG
>NZ_NCFJ01000481.1:0-1896 GCF_002281105.1 Polynucleobacter sp. 35-46-11 | reverse complement strand
AAGTCCGATAAACCTGTTCTCCTCGACTTCTGGGCTGAGTGGTGTGGTCCTTGCAAGATGATCGGCCCTATCCTTGAAGAGCTGGCTGGTGAGTATGGCGACAAGATCCAAATCGCAAAGATGAACGTAGATGAGAACCAAGGCGTTCCTGCCCAGTTCAATATTCGTGGCATCCCAACATTGATCCTCTTTAAGAACGGCACTGTTGCTGCTCAAAAAGTAGGCGCTTTGGCTAAATCCCAGCTGACTGCATTTATTGATAGTCATCTGTAAATAGTCCCAGGTCACAGGTTCACTGGGTGAGCCTGTGGTTTTTAACTGTTTTTAGTGTAGTATCTAATTCATCGCACTTACAGTGCTCCGATTTCTCGCAAGATTCCCAGTAATTTCCCTCCCCCTTCTTTTTTAGCAAACTCCCCAAAATTCTGTTTTTCCAATCTGTCTGATGTTCGTCTAGACAGCGATACCTCAAAACACATTTACATCCTTATCTACACCCGAGAACCACATGCAATTATCTGAACTCAAAGTCCTCCACGTATCCGCCCTGCTTGAAATGGCAGCCAGCCTGGAGATTGAAAATACGCAACGTATGCGCAAACAAGAGTTGATGTTTGCCATCCTCAAGAAGCGCGCCAAGGAAGGTGAATCCGTTTTCGGTGACGGCACTTTGGAAGTGTTGCCTGATGGCTTTGGTTTCTTACGCTCCCCAGATGCCTCTTATATGGCTTCTCCGGACGATATCTATATCTCACCTGCTCAGATCCGCCGCTTTAACCTGCATACGGGTGATAGCGTTGAGGGCGAGGTTCGCACCCCTAAAGATGGCGAGCGTTACTTTGCCTTGGTTAAGGTAGACAAGATCAACGGTTTGCCTCCAGAGGCTTTAAAGAACCGCATCATGTTCGAGAACTTAACGCCTTTGCATCCAAATCGCGTTGTTCAATTAGAGCGTGATATCAAGGCTGAAGAAAATTTAACTGGTCGCATCATCGATATGATCTCCCCGATTGGCTATGGCCAGCGTGGCTTGATCGTGTCTTCACCTAAATCCGGTAAGACCGTGATGATGCAGCACATTGCGCATGCGATCTCTGCAAACAACCCAGATGCGATCTTGATCGTATTGTTGGTAGATGAGCGTCCTGAAGAAGTTACTGAAATGCAGCGTTCTGTACGCGGTGAAGTGGTTGCCTCTACATTTGATGAACCAGCGGTGCGTCACGTACAAGTTGCTGAGATGGTGATTGAAAAAGCCAAGCGCTTAGTGGAGATGAAAAAAGACGTCATTATCCTGCTTGACTCGATTACCCGCCTTGCTCGTGCTTACAACACCGTGATTCCTTCATCTGGAAAAGTGCTCTCTGGTGGTGTAGATGCAAACGCATTACAACGTCCAAAGCGCTTCTTCGGTGCAGCGCGTAACGTGGAAGAAGGTGGCTCACTCACCATCATCGCTACCGCCTTGATTGAAACAGGTAGCCGTATGGATGACCTGATCTACGAAGAGTTCAAAGGTACCGGCAATATGGAAGTACACCTTGAGCGTCGTTTGGCTGAGCGCCGTGTTTACCCATCGATTAACCTCAATAAGTCCGGTACGCGCCGTGAAGAGTTGCTGGTTAAAGCTGAAAACCTCCAGAAAATCTGGGTTTTACGTAAATTATTGGCCGATATGGACGATATCGAGGCAATGAACTTCATTGTTGATAAGCTCAAATCCACCAAAAATAACGGTGAATTCTTCGATTTAATGCGTAAGGGCGGCTAATTTAGGCTCTCAGAGTCGGTAAAAGTGGGCTTTGTTGTTGATTTCATGGCATAATTTCGCCTTTACCGCTTTAATAATTTGCATTTAACTGGGTAAGTATTTGGGTCTTTGGACTTAAACGGCTG
>NZ_NCFJ01000480.1:0-1899 GCF_002281105.1 Polynucleobacter sp. 35-46-11 | reverse complement strand
ACCAGGGATGGTGCGTAGCTCAGGACGAATCACCCAATCGAGAACGCGACGTTTTTCAGCCAATCCAAAGCCCTCGCCTTCAAGCGTGAACATGTACACCTCACTTAGCGGCGTGGTTATTGGCGCCAAACCACCGCTCACACTAGCGGGCAAATCACGCATGACCGAACTCAATCGCTCAGAAACTTGCTGGCGTGCCCAATACAAATCAACTCCTTCGTCAAAGTCGATAGTGATATCTGCAATGCCATATTTGGAGATGGAACGAACGATGCGTTTATTTGGAATGCTCAGCAGCTCTTGCTCAATGGGTTTAACAACGCGCTGCTCAACCTCTTCAGGCGTCATTCCTGGAATTTTGAGAATAACCTTAGCCTGTGTTGGTGAGATATCTGGAAATGCATCTATAGGTAGATTGAGCCACGCATGTGTACCAGCGATAAACAGCAAGCCGGCACAGGCTAGCGTGAGGCTACGAAAACGCAGACTCAGACGAATTAGGTGTTCAAACATCACTCGTCCTTCTGCAGCAAGGCTCGCAAAGATGCGATACCTGTGATTGCGACTTTGCTGCTAAGAGGTAGTGCAACCTCAATCAGCGATAAATCGTCTGTAGAAGAAATCACATTCACCGTTTTCGCTTCAAAGCCTTTGTCATTCGCAACAAAGATCCATGGTTTTCCACGCCATTGAGTCACTGCACGCGCAGGAACCAACCAATACGTATCGGGCTTATCAGAGCTGACTTTGCCCTTTGGGTGGATGGTGAGAGATACGAGTTCACCAGCTTGCAAGCTGCCTCGAGTAGTCACAGTGGCGCGAGCACGAGCTGATTGACTTGCATCGACCGCACGACTTACGCCAATAATTTTGGCCTTGGCATTGCGAGTCGCAACACTTATCTCATCACCGACTTGTAACTGCGCAGCTTTCTCGGATGAAAGCTGCAGGTCAAGTTGCAACTGAGAGCTATCTGCTAATTTAAACAACATAGTGCCTGCTTCGACGCGTTGACCCACTGCAACAAACGCTTCGGAAATAATGCCTGACAAAGGTGCTTTGAGAGTACCTGTGGCGTAACCTGAATTGACGTCAAAGCGCATGCCTGAGGTCAACAATTCAGCCTCACGCGCATTTAGTTGGGCCTTTGCAGCCTCTTGCTTTGAGCGACTCAACTGCAAGCGCACTGCAGGAATGATGCCTTCGTCAAACATAGCTTGGTCACGTTGAGCGGCAGCTGAGCTATTTTTGTATTCAAGCGAGGCTTCGTTGAGTAGGCGACGAGCATCACCCAACATGGGACTCGTGAAATGCGCCAATGCGGCGCCTGCTTTAACCGAATCACCTACCCCTACCAATAGACGCGACACTTGGCCGGCATAAGGTGCTGATACTGTGAACTCTTTGCCAGGTGGCATGACTACTGTGGCACTGGCCAACAGTTGTCCACCAGTCGAGGCCTGAACTGCGGCAACCTGAACCCCTAAGCTGGCTTGCTGTTTTGTCGTAATACTCAAAATACCAGTTGTATTGACTACAGGCTGAGCAACGACTAATTCATGACCCAGAGCAAATAGAACCAACGAAAAGAAAGTTGGACTAAGAAAGCGGCCAATAAAAAACGAACAAAAAGTAAACATCACGAACTCCACACGGCACTAACTGACAAACAGTGCACATGTGACTGCGCACCCGTTAAAAATCAGGAACGAAAGGTGGGAGGTGCGTGTGGTAGCGGCGGAAAGCCTTGGGAAAACGGCGGGCTGACGGAGCTATGCGTGTCTTGCATCAGCAAGAAGGACACAACTTGCAGACTCAGAACCGACATGACAAAGAAAGTGAGAATTAATAAGCCCTCAGGCTGATCTTCTACATCTAAAGAAATCTGTCGCGAATAAG
>NZ_NCFJ01000479.1:0-1904 GCF_002281105.1 Polynucleobacter sp. 35-46-11 | reverse complement strand
ATATCAAAAATTAGGACTTCCCCGGGGGGTAAGCGTATATCAAGACCTATAAGTTATTGAAACACCATTCTTTATTCTTGACTTGATATAAGAACCTTCTTAGGATGGCACATGTTTTTAACTTATTGCATTGCAACATAAATCAGATGTTTGATTTTTTGGTGTGCTGCAAGACCATGAATGATTAAATGTTTGTCTGCCGATTCGAGTGACTTGCAACTAGCCCAGCCCCTAGGCGCTAAGGCTATGAAGTTGTTCTCTTACGCGCTCTCACCAGTTTATCGGGTGCTCAATGGCTTATTGATCGTGACAGTGTTCATGATCGTGGGGCTCTGGCTCTCCGGCAATGGTACTCAAGCGGGTGCATTTGATATGGCTCGCATCTTGGTTCCAGATGAAGCTCGCCAGATGGTTTGGCAAAACGGATTTGGAATGCTCGATCAATACCAAGAAGAGACTCCAAAGGCTCTGGACGATAAAGAAATCACCAGCGTGATCTACGACAAGGCTTCAGCAGGCTCTAGCAGCAGCCTGACAAGCTCTAGGCATCAAAAAGTAGCCCTTCTAGTGCCATCAGTAGCCCACGCGCAGGTGAAGCCAATCTCTCACCTATCGGATCGCATCCCAGCATCAAAAATAGATCCACAGGCGCTAGATTCCAAACTAATGACATCGATTCAAAATCAACGCGCAGTAGCTGACTTCTTCGAGAAAAAGTACAAGCTGGATCGCGCCAAGATTGAAGAGTATGTATCGAATACTGTTTTGATTGCAAAAGAAGTCAATATTGATCCAGTCCTTTTACTCGCCGTAATCTCAGTGGAGTCTAACTTCAACCCACTTAGTAAAAGTCATGCTGGCGCTGAGGGCTTGATGCAGGTGATGACTTCTATTCACCAAGATAAATATGCCTTGTATGGCGGCGTTAGTGAAGCGGTTAAGCCAGAGGTGAATATTCGGATAGGCGCCTACATCCTGAAGTATTTGATAGCGACCAGTGGCTCATTACGTAATGGCTTGAAATACTATGTTGGTGCGGCAAATGCAGAAAATGACGGCGGCTACACCGATAAAGTGATGGCGGAGAGAAATCGTTTGATTAGTTTGTGCCAGCCAACATCGCAAAGTAAATTAACTTTGAACGGTAAAGATTTGCGTTCATAGGCACCTCATTTACTTTGTAAAAATAAGGCCACTCAGTTCAATTGAGTGGCCTTATTACTTGCAGATGCAGCTTTCGAATTAACTGACTCCGTGTAGCTCCACATCAAAGACCAGCGTCGCATTTGGGGGAATCACACCACCAGCACCACGTGGCCCGTAACCCATTTCTGAAGGGATGATCAGAGTGCGTTTACCGCCGATTTTCATGCCTTGTACACCCTGGTCCCAGCCCTTAATGACATGGCCAGCACCTAAAGGAAAGCTGAATAATTGGCCGCGATCAAGGGAGCTATCAAACTTCTGCCCTTTGTGATCTGGTGCATTCTCATCAAATAACCAGCCGGTGTAATGTACGTCTACATCATTGCCGGCAACAGCTTCCGCGCCATCACCAACAACAGTATCTATTTTTTGCAGTTCGCTCACGTTTTTCTTCCTCTTTGGCTGAAATTGAGGGGCTAGTATATTCTGAGCGTAATCTTTTTGTTCGAGCACAATCACATGACACACTTCTGGCCTCATTCCGCATATCAAACCCTGACGGTGGGCTCGGATAATCAATTACTGGTGACAGATGATTTTCTGCGTACTTACCTACTGCGCCCAGAGTTAAATCTCGTTCCTGAATCCTGCGATGCAGAGCGAAGTCTGCATCAACGTTTAAGCGAGAGCCCGCGTGCAGTAATTTCGGAGCAAGAAATTGCCGCGATGTCAGATCCTGATATTCAGGTGAACTATCA
>NZ_NCFJ01000478.1:0-1909 GCF_002281105.1 Polynucleobacter sp. 35-46-11 | reverse complement strand
CTCATGGCTTTAGATGAGCGTAGTCGCAACATTGTGCAATCCCGTTGGCTGGCAATGGATGCGGATGGTAATGGCACAAAGACATTGCATGATCTCGCCAGTGAATACGGCATCTCTGCAGAGCGTGTGCGTCAGATTGAGACTGCTGCTCTCAAAAAGATGCGTAGCCTCTTGCAAGCTGAGACTGCTTAAGCAGTCCTCCCTCTGTAAGACTTTACTTCAGTAGCTCTTTCAAGTCTTGCGCTAAGGTATCAGCACCTTGCGCATGCTTGATGTACAGGCGTAAATGCCCTTCTGGATCGAATGCATAACTACCTGCCATGTGATCCATGGTGTATGAGCCAGGACTCGTACCGGGCACCTTCTTATAGTAAATCTTGAAGTCCTTAGTCACTTTTTCTAAAGCCGCCTCGTCTGCTGGACGCAGGCCTAAGAAACGAGAATCAAACGCCGGTACATATTGCTTCAAAATATTGGCGCTATCTCGCTCGGGATCAACGGTGACAAATAGCACTTGAACCTTATCGGCCTGGGGCCCTAAGAGAGTCATCACTTGCTGCATCTCCGTTAGAGTCGTAGGACAAATATCTGGACACTGCGTATAACCAAAGAACATCACAACTGCTTTACCTTTGAAGTCAGCTAGCGTTCGCACTTTGCCATCAGGGTCAAGTAGACTAAAGTCAGTACCGAATGACTTGCCGCCAGTGATGTCAACATTTTTAAAGCTCTGCTTGGGACTGCAGGCTAGCAAAGCCAATCCAATGATTGACAACATCAGGCTGCGTACAAGAAGACTTGAAAGTGTTGATAAATTCATATTCAACTCAAATGAAATAGTGGTCAATTAATAGTGCTGCGAATAGCAAAGATAAATAGGTAATCGAAAAGCGGAAAGTTTTCTTTGCAAGTGCATCGCTATAAGAAACAAACAAGGCAATCACATAGGCAAGGAACATCAAACCCAATATGATTGCGGAAATTAAATACACTAGCCCGCTCATGCCGTAAATATAAGGCAACAAAGTAGCTGCAATCAGTATTAAGGTGTAGAGCAAGATATTGAGGAGCGTGAAGCGCTCACCATGAGTGACTGGCAGCATTGGTAATCCACTTTGCACATAGTCATCGCGACGATATAAAGCAAGCGCCCAAAAGTGCGGGGGTGTCCATACAAAAATAATGAGTACCAAGAGCCAAGCCTCAGCAGATAAACCATTCGTCACAGCAGCCCAACCTAAGGCGGGCGGCATGGCGCCAGATAGTCCGCCAATCACAATATTCTGTGGTGTAGCAGGCTTCAGTAACCAGGTATAAATTACGGCATAACCTACAAAAGTTGCCACTGTAAGCCACATCGTTAATGGATTGCAGAAGTTCCATAAGATGATCATTCCCAGGCTACCAAGAATGATCGAGAAAACAGTAATGTGAAAAGGAGTTACTTCACCAGTTGCAGATGGCCTCCAAGAGGTACGCTTCATCTTGGCATCAACGGCTTGCTCAATTAAACAATTCATTGCAAAAGCTGCACCCGCCAACAACCAAATACCCAAAATACCACCAATCAATACTGGGTAAGGAACCATACCAGGGGTAGCCAGGAACATTCCGATTACTGCACAGAAAACAGCCAGCAGAGTAACGCGGGGCTTAGTGAGCACCCAGTATTGACGCCAACGCGGCATCGCTACAGTAGCGGAGGAAGTGGGACTACTCATAATGATCTAACCATCTTAATATGAATGGAGGCACTCCACGAAGACCACTGAGTCAGGCGAACCAAACAGAACACCAGCGCAGCAGAGCCCGCGGTATGCATTAAAGCGGCAAGCAAAGGCCATTGGAAGACCACATTGGAAATACCTGTTAGCGCCTGAAGAATTAATAAGCCGAGCAAAAACTTCGC
>NZ_NCFJ01000477.1:0-1911 GCF_002281105.1 Polynucleobacter sp. 35-46-11 | reverse complement strand
GCAGCGATTTATATCGCAGTCTTTATGGTGTGGTTGGGAAAATATCCGACTTGGAAGGCCATTGCAGTAGCGATAGGTGTCAGCGTAGCCCTGTACCTCATGTTTGAATTCTGGTTCCAGGTTCCATTACCACATGGCGCATGGTTTAATCCGCTCGAGTTTGTTGGCGTGAATTAAAAAATAATAACTATTAAAAAAGAATAAAAGGAGTTCAAGTTGGAAGAAATTAGCGCTCTATTCAGCGGCTTTGCCGTTGCAATGACACCCTTTAACTTGCTATTAATGCTTGTTGGTGTAACTCTCGGTGTGATTATTGGTGTATTGCCTGGTTTGGGTGGCGCAAACGGAATTGCGATTCTGTTGCCATTGACCTTCACAATGCCGCCAACATCCGCAATCATCATGCTCTCCTGTATTTATTGGGGCGCATTATTTGGTGGTGCGATTACATCTGTTCTTTTCAATATTCCGGGCGAGCCCTGGTCTGTTGCGACAACCTTTGACGGCTATCCAATGGCCCGTAACGGCAAAGCTGGTGAAGCATTAACAGCAGCGTTCACATCTTCATTTGTTGGTGCGTTCTTTGCAATTGTGATGATCACTTTCTTGGCTCCTTTGGTTGCTAAGTTTGCTCTACAGTTTGGACCGCCTGAGTTCTTCTCGGTCTACTTATTGACCTTCTGTAGCTTCGTGGGTATGAATAAGGGTTCTCCGTTCAAAACCATCTCTGCCATGATGTTGGGCTTTGCCTTAGCAACAGTTGGCATGGATACAGTGACAGGTCAATTACGTTTGACATTTGGCAACCCAGAATTGATGCGCGGCTTTGACTTCTTGATCGCGGTTATTGGCTTGTTTGGTATCGGCGAGATTCTTCTTTCAATGGAAGAGGGTCTGGCTTTCCAAGGTGCTGCTGCCAAGATTCGCGGTAAGGTTGTTTTGGAAACTTGGAAGCAGTTGCCTAAGTACTGGGCTACTTCACTCCGCAGCTGCTTGATTGGTTGCTGGATGGGTATTACTCCTGGCGGCGCTACTCCTGCTTCATTTATGTCTTATGGTGTTGCTAAACGCGTATCCAAGAATGGTGAAAATTTTGGTAAAGGTGAGATGGAAGGTATTGTTGCTCCAGAAACCGCAGCTCACGCTGCAGGTACAGCCGCATTGCTACCAATGTTGTCATTAGGTATCCCAGGTTCACCAACAGCTGCTGTGTTGCTTGGCGGTTTGTTGATCTGGGGCTTGCAACCAGGTCCATTGCTCTTCGTTGAGAAGCCAGACTTTGTTTGGGGTCTGATTGCTAGTATGTACTTGGGTAACTTGGCAGGCTTGTTTGTTGTACTAACTTGCGTTCCATTGTTTGCTTCGATCTTGAGAATTCCGTTCTCCATCATTGCTCCAGTCATTATTGTGATTTGTGCGGTTGGTGCTTATACCGTTCACAACGCAACATTTGACGTATGGTTGATGTTGGGCTTCGGTGTTATCGGTTATGTCTTTAAGAAACTCGACTACCCAATGGCGCCAATGGTCTTGGCCTTGGTCTTGGGTGACCGTGCGGAAGACTCTTTCCGTCAGTCAATGTTGATCTCACAAGGTAGCTTGGACGTATTCTTCTCCAACTACTTGGTAGGCGCAATCACTGGTTTGGCTTTGTTATTGCTGTTCTGGCCATTGATTGGCAAGGTTATCGGCAAGAAAAAAGCTGCTGCAGCGTAAGCTCAAGAGCTAAATAAGTTAAGAGAAGGGGGCGCAAGCCCCCTTTTTTCTATTGCTGCAAAAAATCCGATAAAATCTCCACATCATGAATTGCCGTAAAAACCGCCTCATTCACTGGATTGCAGTTTTAGCAATCACAATGAGTGCGCTTGCGCCAGCAGTTTCTCAAGCGGTATCGCTAGTTAAGCATGGCCA
>NZ_NCFJ01000476.1:0-1912 GCF_002281105.1 Polynucleobacter sp. 35-46-11 | reverse complement strand
CATTGGTTGGCTGGTGTAGCTTTGGACGGTGCAAATACTGTCTATTCTTGGGTTGCCTTGGATCGGTACGTCAGATAATGCGCTTGCTCGGCTTTGCTCTATTCGCATACCTAGTTCAATTTCTGGTGGCATTTAGTGTTCAGGCTGCCTTGCCTCCCGATGTGGAGGCGTCCATGAAGCGCTTCATTCAAAAAAGCCCCAGTGTGAACGGTCTGCGTGTTGAGGTGCAACTGGTGGAGCCAAATCAGGTGATTCCAGCCTGCTTAGGGGGTTCTATTGAGATATTGACACCTCCCGGTGTGCGGCTCTGGGGTAGAAGTACCTTGCAATTGCGCTGTGCCAAGGCCTCTTGGATGGTAAATGTGCCTGTCAATATCCACGCTTATGGGGATTATGTAGTGGCTAGCCGCTACCTTGCTTTTGGGCAAAAGATCGAAAATGGCGATATTCGGGTGATTGAGGGGGATTTAACTACCTTGCCCGACGATGTCTTGAGAACCCCCCGAGCTGCCTACGAAAAGGTATTGAGTCGCTCGCTACAAATGGGGTCACCAATTGGGCTAAACGATTTAAAGGAATCATCCGTAATAAAGGTAGGAGATCCTGTTTTGATCCAATTAGTGGGTAAGGGATTTCAGGTATCGGGAGAAGGAACTGCCCAAACCGCCGGAATGATAGGTGATATGGTGCGTGTGCGCCTGATGGACGGTCAGGTCTTGCAAGGCAAGGTTTTAAGGCCGGGCGTGATCGGGGTTAATGTAGAGTGAGCGTTGCTTCACTTTATGCGGTAAAGTTGTGAAACAAGTCAGTATTTAGTAGTAATTAGCAGTAAAATTTCGCTGTAATGCAGTGCTTAGGAGAATGAGATGAAGATTAATGAGAATGCACCACTGATTCCACCAAATTCAGGAGTGGCTAAACCCACGCCAGGCTCAAACTCGGCCGCTGTAAACAATACTGCTGCTAAAGCCAATGCTGATGTAGTTTCTGGTCCAGCTGTTAATTTAGATATCAGTCTGACTGCAAAGTTGGCTGAAGTTCAAAATGATTCCAAGGCAAGTAAAGCAAGCGACGAAGCTTTGATTGAAAAGTTGCGCGCTAAAGTTGCTGCTGGTGAATTTGAGATTGATTACAAGAAAATCTCTCAAGCGATGCTCAAAGATGTCGTTGCTGCAATTGGTCAAAAGCCCAATCGCGCATAAATGACTTCTAGCTAGTTTTCGTAACACCCCAAAAAACCATGTCCGTTACAGCTCCATCAATGTCATTTGATGGTCTGCATTCTTTTCTTCAGAAAATTGATACCGCCGTAAGAGATCTGCGTACTGCCTTAGAGGCAAACGATATGGATCGACTGCCCAATGCTCTCGAGTTGACTAATGCAGCCTTAGAGTCCATTAATGGCTATCCCGGTGGAGTAGAAAAACTCCGTGGGGATATCAATGAGTTCCCTGAGGGGCAAAAAGAGCGTTTATTAAGCTTACTCAATGAAACCTCTACCAATCATCAAATTAATGGCGATCTAATACGCCTCGCAATGCAGCGTAGTGCGGCAATGCAATCTTTTATTGCTCAACAAGCCCCAGGCGCCACCTATGGCAGCGATGGCGGTGTACCTGGATCTGTGGGTGGAGTTCTATCCCGTAAGGTTTAGGCTTTTCTGCTCGCATTTAGCCCCTCTGGGGGAATATCAGGACTACAGATATTTGTATAATTGAAGCTTACCCAAGCTTCAAGTTTGAGTCAGCTTTTCTCATTTTTAAATTGAAGAATGCACTCATGGCGGGAACGGGCAATTACAAATTCCAGCGATGCCATTCAACATTTACCAACCCGATGCCGGTCAGATTGATCCTAAATATAATTTGGACAGTCGATTTTTGTATAAAAATCTCGAGAAATTTTTCTCTCC
>NZ_NCFJ01000475.1:0-1923 GCF_002281105.1 Polynucleobacter sp. 35-46-11 | reverse complement strand
CCACCCTAGCGCCTAAATTGTTGGAGCAATTGCAAGGCAACTTATTGAATCGCGCGAATGTCAGTTTAGAGAGTGCACTTAGTGTTGATGCTCTATATCAGACAGCCAATAAACAGCGTATTGCGACTAAGGATTACTTCTTAGAATTTAAATCTACTGGTGCAGTAGAGCAGTCAATGCGCGTGCGTTGGATTACCAGAATTGCGCCAGATAACGGAGTATGGATTTATCAAATCTCCGTTTTGCATACAGCACCAGCAAGGGTAGATGCAAAACAGTTTTTCTCTGAAGAGGCATACGCCAACTTCTTTGATGAGTTCCGTCCAGAATAGTTTCCAGACGAAACGAAAATTCAGATTAAGACTTTTCTAAGGCGGCCACTTTAGCTTCTAGTGCTTCTAGCTTTTCTCTGGTCTTTGCTAATACCTTCGATTGCAAATCAAACTCTTCACGAGTCACTAGGTCCATTTTCTGGAAACCTTGATTCATCATGGCGCGCACATTCTTTTCAATCTCTTGTGCAGGTGAGTTACGAATAGCATCCCCAACCTTGTTTTGCATATCGCTAGCAATTCGCTGGATTTGTTCTAGGATTTCGCCTGTTTTTTGCATAATGCTGCCCGCCGTTCTATTGAAAGTTGCATAAAAGACACAGTCAACATTTTATGTTGTTGAGTCAAAAACAGCTGAAACTAGTCAAAAATGCTGCAGTTGCACCAAAATGAACCAAATTGGTGCAAATGTAAGCACTAAAGTAGTGCATAAGCCTTATTTAGGGGAATTGCACCAATTTGAAAGAGGCCCCGAGATTCATGATCACTCCATGCAATAAAGCATTTATCCCTTTTTTCATTACACACAGCAAGGAGTAACACATGAAAACTATTCAAAAGACAGCCATCGCTCTAGCAGCATCTGGCTTATTAAGCGGTCTAGCTACTCAGTCAGCAATTGCTGCTGATGCTCCAGAAGTGAGCCCTATTACTGCTAACGTAACGGTAACTAATGATTACCGCTATCGTGGTATTACACAAACCAACTATCAGCCAGCCATTCAAGGCGGTTTCGATTATGCGCATGAGAGCGGTCTTTACATTGGTAACTGGAACAGCACAATTAACTGGATTTCAAACGCTACTAGTAATGGTGTGCAAGCTCCAATCGAGATGGACTTCTACGGAGGTTTTAAAAAGGAGCTGATTGGAGAAGGTTTTGCCTCTGATTTGGGTGTGTTGCAGTACTACTACAATACTACGGGTGGAAACTACAACAATGCACTTGTAAATCCAAACACAACTGAAATCTATGCTGCACAAAATTTTACTTTTGGCCCAGTAACTGGTTTTGTTAAGGTCAACTACGCATTAACCAATATTTTTGGAGCGCCGAATAGTAGTGGATCTTTTTATCCTGACCTCACTGCTAACTACGATACGGGTATTTGGGGTGTTAGCTTAAATGGTCACGTTGGTTATCAATATATCGCTGGTCAACCAAATACTCCTACTGGATGGTCCTCAACTCCAAACAACATAAGCTACACAGATTGGAAGTTAGGCGCTACAAAAGACTTTGGCGGCGGACTTTCATTATCAGCGGCTTACGTTAGTACAAATGCTAACCCAGTTTGGTGGAATACCTATACCAAGGGCGGCACATCAGCTGGTCGACCTGGTGCTGTAGTTTCTCTTACAAAAACTTTCTAATTCTTTCCTCTGAACGGAGAAACGTATGAAATTAATTACCGCAATCATCAAGCCCTTCAAGCTTGACGAAGTGCGCGAAGCTCTCTCGGAAGTGGGAGTTTCGGGCATTACCGTCACTGAAGTTAAAGGCTTTGGTCGTCAAAAAGGTCACACCGAGTTGTATCGCGGTGCAGAGTATGTAGTCGACTTTTTGCCAAAAGTAAAAATTGAAGCTGCT
>NZ_NCFJ01000474.1:0-2362 GCF_002281105.1 Polynucleobacter sp. 35-46-11 | reverse complement strand
CAAACTCGTCTGCTTCATGAATGACTTTGTAAGTAGAGCCCTCTAAGGCCTGAAGACGCACCAAGTTCCAATCTGGATACTCATTTAATAAATAGTCGATGGTTTTTTCAAATTGAGGAAATAAAATAAAGTCATCCTCAAAAATTAAGGTGGGTTTATTTTGATCCACACAGGCTTGCCAAGCTTTCTTGTGCGATAAGAAGGCGCCAATTTCTCCGGGCATTAATTCAAAGCCCAATAAGTTCTTTACCTTTTCTGGTAAATACTCGGGGATGGGGGGAGTCAATAATTTGCCGTCAACTGCATCCAAAAACTCCCACTCGATATTTGTTTTTGCCAACTCCTCAGCGGCGCGTTGGCGGCGATCCGGGGATCGCAGCATCGAAATAACTAAAGTTTGTAAGTTTCTCAATGAAATTCCAATATTTCTTATTTAGCTGTTTGCACAAAATCAGCATAAGCAGAGTTGAGACCATCCTGCAATGCTACGTTAGCCTGCCAACCCAATTGGTTTAGACGGCTAGAATCCATCCACTTTCTTGGGGCACCATCTGGCTTCGTAGAATCAAAACTAATTTTTCCTTGATAACCCACTGCCTCACTCACGGCTGCTGCTAATTGCGCAATCGTGACGTCAGAGCCAAATCCCACATTAATATGGCTTTGCATCGGCTGGGTATGCTGATTATAAATGGCCTTTTCTAAATCCATCACAAAGACAGAGGCCGCAGCCATATCATCAACGTACAAGAACTCGCGCTTCGGTGTGCCAGTTCCCCAAATGAAAACCTCAGGAGCATTGCTTAATTTAGCCTCGTGAAATCTTCTAATGAGTGCCGGAATGACATGGCTATTTTCTGGATGATAGTTATCGCCTGGGCCATATAAGTTGGTTGGCATCACCGAGCGGTAATCAATGCCATGAGATGCGCCATATTGGCGGTTATAACTCTCACATAACTTAATGCCCGCAATCTTTGCAATAGCATACGGCTCATTGGTTGACTCTAATACTCCAGTAAGTAATGCATTCTCCACCATCGGCTGAGGAGCAAGCTTTGGGTAGATGCAGCTAGAACCTAGGAACAGTAACTTCTTTACGCCACTTTCAAAAGCCTGGTGAATCACATTAGCTTCCATCATCAGATTTTGATAGATGAACTCTGCAGGGTAAGTATTGTTTGCATGAATACCGCCTACCTTGGCTGCCGCTAAATACACTTGGGATGGTTTTTCTTGCGCAAAGAATGCTTGAACTGCTGCCTGATTGCACAGATCGAGCTCAGCGTGGGTTCTCGTAACAATATTGCGATAGCCTTGCGCCTCTAAATTACGCACGATGGCCGAACCCACCATACCGCGATGGCCTGCGACATAAATCTTTTGATGAAGATCTAGAGTCATTACTTTTCCGTACCAACTGAAACCTGATGGCCGTGCTTGAGCAATAAGGCATGCTGTTTGGCTTTATCCAAATCATTAGCAACCATCTCTACAATCATCTGGTCCAGCGTGATTTCTGGAACCCAACCCAGCTTCTCTTTCGCTTTCGTTGGATCGCCCAAGAGAGTTTCTACTTCAGTAGGACGGTAGTAACGCGGATCAATCTGCACAATCACATCACCGACTTTTAAGGCTGGAGCTTTGTCGCCTTCAATAGCAGTGACTGTGGCCTTCTCATTCTCAGCAGCACCTTCAAATTTGAGAGTGATACCCAATTGCCTAGCGCTACGGGTGATAAATTCACGAACCGTAAATTGCACACCAGTAGCAATCACATAATCTTCAGGAACTTCTTGTTGCAACATTAACCACTGCATCCGGACATAGTCTTTGGCATGGCCCCAGTCACGCAAGGCATCGATATTGCCCATGTATAAGTCACCTTGCGAGTAACAAAGGTTTCACCGCGGCGCTTAGACTCATGATTAAACAAAATGCCATTACAGGCATAAATGCCATAAGCCTCGCGATAGTTCACAGTAATCCAGTAGGCATACATCTTGGCTACTGCATAAGGGCTTCGAGGGTAGAAAGGAGTAGTTTCCTTTTGAGGGATTTCTTGTACCAAGCCATAGAGCTCAGAAGTAGATGCTTGATAAAAACGGGTTTTCTTTTCTAAACCAAGGATACGAATTGCCTCGAGCATACGTAGTGGGCCCATAGCATCCACATCTGCCGTGTATTCAGGAGATTCAAAAGAAACTGCGACATGAGACTGCGCGCCCAAGTTATAAATCTCATCAGGCTGACACTCTTGAATAATACGTACTAAGTTACTGGTGTCAGTTAAGTCACCGTAATGCAGAATCAAATCACGATGATCAATATGGGGGTCTTGATAGAGGTGATCAATACGATC
>NZ_NCFJ01000473.1:0-1929 GCF_002281105.1 Polynucleobacter sp. 35-46-11 | reverse complement strand
TAATTGGAATTGTTGTAATCCACATATTAGGGGTAATAGCTAGCAGCCTTCTCCATAAAGAAAATTTGGTACGCTCAATGCTTACCGGCCTGAAGCAAGGGGCTGCTCAAGATGGTATTCAGGGTAGATCTGTCTATTTAGTGATTGCCTTGGCTATGATTGCTGGTATTGTTTATTTTTGGTTTTGGCAATTTGGGGTGGTTTAGTGCGAATACTACTTGCGGAAGATGATCAACAGTTGGGATATGCGCTTAAGACGGGGCTAGAGCATGAAGGCTTTATTGTTGATTGGGTTCGCGATGGCAGCGCAGCGCGCTATGAAGCTGGAAATTCAGCTTACTCTGCGATTGTGCTCGACATTAATATGCCATTAATGAATGGCATTGATGTTCTAAAAAATATTCGTAAATCTGGCAACACGACTCCCGTTCTCATGCTAACTGCGCAAGATGAAGTAAGCGCTATTGCTGAGACTTTAGATTTGGGTGGTGATGACTATGTTGTTAAGCCTGTAGAAATTGTTGTTCTTGCCGCGCGGCTGCGAGCAATTGTTAGACGTTCAGAAGGTTCTAGTAGTAATGATTTAACCTTAGGGAATTTACGATTAAGTCCTAAGAAGCATCTCGTTACTTTGGGAGGTGAAGATATTAACCTTTCCAAGAGAGAGTTTGCTTTATTGCATAGCCTCATGATTTCATCTGGCAGGGTGCTTACTAAAGAGCAAATTGAATCTCAACTCTATAGCTGGGGGCATGAAGTAGAAAGTAATGCTATTGAAGTCCACATTCACAATCTACGCAAGAAAATTGGAGCCAATTACATTCGTACTATTCGTGGAATTGGCTATCAAATCAAGGATGTATCGTGAGCCCTAAGAATTTTTCTCTGCGTAATCGATTGCTGATTTGGGTGCTTGGTAGCATTACTGTGACTTGGGGTATCGCTTCTGTATTGGTTTGGTATGACGCCAAAATGGAACTAGAAGAAATGATCGAGAAGATCATTTCCAATCAAATGGGGATACCTAAACTCATTCAGGAAAAGGAAGAGTTGCTTGATTCTTTGCTGTGGGGGTTGATATGGCCATTGATAGTTGGTTTACCTCTTTTAGGCATTGTTGCATCCGCTGTCATCTTTTGGTCTAACAAGTCATTCACCGCATTAAGTGAAGCGCTTTCCAAGAAATCTTTAAACTCTATTGAGCCAATCGTTCTAAACACTTTGCCTAATGAGTTAAAGCCCGTACTGAATGAATTAAATGTCTTATTAGCTCGACTTGCTAATGCAGTTGAGAAAGAAAAGCGTTTTATTGCTGATGCCGCACATGAACTCCGTACGCCAATAGCTGCCATTCGGGCTCAAGCAGAGGTTTTAGGTTTTAGCCCAGAATTAGATCCAATAGGCATAGAGAATTTAATTCATGGATGCGATCGTGCAAGTCGTCTGATCAACCAATTACTTGCACTATCAAGAATTGATTCTGAAAAGACTGACTTTGTCAAAACCGAGATTGACCTTCATGATCTCATCAGCCTTGTTGTTGCAGACTTATTCGACCGAATTGAGGAAAAAAAGCAAGAAATTGAGTTGACGGGTGCAAGTAATGTGAAGGTTCTGGCGAATAAAGATTTGCTAGCAATCTTACTAAGAAATCTGATTGATAACGCTTCAAGATATACTCCGGCCGGCGGTAGAATTGCGATCGAAATATTAGAAAACTCTGGCACTTGCATCCTTGTAATTGAGGATAGTGGCCCAGGAATTGCAGGTGATGTTAAGTCTAGGTTGGGAGAGAGATTCTTTAGGGGGCCATCGAGTGAACTTTCAACAGGCTCTGGCCTTGGATGGTCAATCATTAAGCAAATAGCGAGTGTAGAAAATATTTCAGTTTCAGTGAGCACATCCGTAAATCTTGGTGGGCTCAAAGTT
>NZ_NCFJ01000472.1:0-1929 GCF_002281105.1 Polynucleobacter sp. 35-46-11 | reverse complement strand
TATGGCTGCATCAACTACAACTGCATTTGGTGCACTTGGGGCTTGAGCCATCGTGAGTGCTGGGCCCGCCAAAAGAGCAGCGGCTAGCAGGGTACTTGGGGCGAATTTGATCTTCATATCTTTCCTTAATAATGTGTATTTCTACAGTGATATTAGCGTATTTTTACCCTCAATTTCACTTAAAGCGCCATCCTAAGGTGCTCAAGGAAATTTATAGGCTTCTTTGATAACATCAATCCTTTCAGAGTGATTCAAGCTAAAGGAACTTCATGCCCCGATTTGCCGCCAACCTCACAATGCTATTTAATGAAGTGCCGTTCATGGAGCGTTTTGCGCTCGCCAAAACCGGCGGATTTAAGGCTGTTGAATTTCTATTTCCTTACGCCTTTGATGCTCAAGCGATTAAGCTGGCTTTGGATCACAACGCCCTCAAGCTCGCACTCCATAACCTACCTGCAGGTGATTGGGATGCTGGAGAGCGTGGAATTGCTTGCTTACCTGATCGGGTTGCTGAATTTCGTTCTGGTGTTGCAAAAGCAATTGAATATGCCTCGATTCTCGGTGTACCTCAGCTCAATTGCCTTGCTGGTAAGGTCCCAGCAGGATCTGATCCAAAGGTGCTGCACGATACCTTTGTCAATAATTTGCAATATGCCGCTGGTGAGCTCAAGAAAGCCGGCTTAAAGCTTTTGATTGAGCCTATCAATACCTTTGATATGCCAGGCTTTTACTTGTCAAAGACAGAGCAGGGCATTGCCATTTTGGATGCCGTTGGAGCAGATAACGCTTTTTTACAATACGACATCTATCATGCCCAGCGCATGGAAGGCGAGCTTGGAAATACGATCCAAAAGTACTTTAGTCGCATTGCCCACATTCAGTTGGCCGACAATCCGGGTCGCAATGAGCCCGGTACGGGTGAAATCAACTACGACTATCTCTTTGGCTTATTAGATCGCCTTGGATACACCGGCTATATTGGTTGCGAGTACAAACCTCTCAAATCAACTGAAGCGGGCCTAGGATGGATGGGTCGGTATGAGCAGGAATGATGAGGCTCAGTTGCAAGTTTGTGAATCAATAATGAAGTAAAGCGGAAAATCAGTAAGTTAAATAATTAATAACTAAGGATGACATTATGAGTAAGTTAAAGCTAGGTTTTGTTGGTTTGGGAATTATGGGTGCTCCGATGGCGGGCCATTTAGTGGCTGCTGGCCACGAGGTATTCATCAATACCCGTAGCAAGATTCCGGAAGAGTTAGCCAATAGCGCTGCAATCCCTTGCTCTAGCCCCGCAGAAGTTGCCAGCAAAGCAGACATCATCATCACCATGGTGCCAGATACTCCTGATGTGGAAAAAGTTCTCTTTGGGGATCACGGCATTGCCCAAGGCTTAACAGCTGGCAAGATCGTCGTTGATATGAGTTCGATTTCTCCAATAGCAACCCAAGAGTTTGCCAAACGTATTAATGCTTTGGGCTGTGAATATGTCGATGCTCCAGTCTCAGGCGGTCAAGTAGGCGCAAAGGCAGCAAGCCTAACTATCATGGTGGGTGCAAGTGAATCCACCTTTGCAAAGGTAAAGCCTGTCTTTGAGTTGATGGGCAAAAATATCACCCTAGTTGGTGGCAATGGCGCCGGTCAAATTACAAAAGTAGCTAATCAAATTATTGTTGCCTTAAATATCGAAGCGGTTGCTGAAGCCTTAGTATTTGCTGCTAAAGCAGGCGCTGATCCCGCTAAGGTGCGTGAGGCACTGATGGGAGGTTTTGCCAGCTCCAAGATTTTAGAAGTTCATGGTGAGCGCATGATCAAACGTACTTTTGATCCTGGCTTCAGAATCGAATTACATCAAAAAGATTTAAGCCTCGCACTCAGTAGCGCTAAGGCTTTAGGCGTATCACTACCAAATACTGCTACAGCCCAAGA
>NZ_NCFJ01000471.1:0-1931 GCF_002281105.1 Polynucleobacter sp. 35-46-11 | reverse complement strand
CATCATCTGTTGGAAAATTTGGAAGGGGCGCGCTGATATTGCAGGTATATCCCATGCGATCAGAATTGAAGGTGGTGGTCATGAGGCAAACTTCTGCACCGCTGAGCCTAGCGAGGCGTGAGACTGAGGTGATGGTATTGGTTTGAATTCCAAAGAAGGGAACAAAAACCGAGTCACGTGGACCGAGATCAATGTCAGGCGCAATAAAAATAAAGTTCCCGGTTTGAATTTCCCGGATCAAATCGCGTAAGCGACTTTGTCTCTCGATCGATTTCCCCCCAAAACGATTTCTCCATTCAATCATTTTTTGATTGAAAAAAGGATTCTTCATATTTTGGTATAGGCCAGCACCACGAGGCCAATCATGCTGACTTGCTAATACCGATAGTGCCATGAAGCCGCCTTCAAGCCCAACAAAGTGCGGGTTGATTAGTAGACGTGGTTTGCGATCCCCCAGCGTAATCTCAGAATTGATGCTGACGATGTCGGTAATTTGTTTTCCGCTGCCAAGCCAAATACGACTTCTTTCGATGACGCTGCGTCCGAATAACTTCCAATGTTCTAATGCAAGCGCATGAATTTCATCTTCGCTCAGATTAGGAAAGCAAAGACGTAGGTTTGTTTTAACAACCTTGGCACGCTCATTGGGTATATGCGCCGCCAACCAGCCAAGGCCATAACCTATGTAAATAGTGAGACCATAAGGCAAAAAAGCAAACAGGCGCAGTAAGCTGAGTGCTAAAAAATTGAAAACGTTTTGTAACCAGGTCATGTTGAATAAATTATAAATTTATTAACTAATTACTCGGTGGTAATTCCGCTCCACTGGGATGTTTGTAGCGGTTATAGGCCCAGATGAATTGATTGGGTGCAACTAGGATTGCATTCTCAATGGCAACGTTGAGTTCAGTGGCTGCGAGTGTCGAGTCTTCAGAAAGCGGCTCTAGTCTCTTGGCTTGCATGAGCCAGCCTTTACCAAGCCCTTTACGTTTGGCAGTAAACATCACAACTGGTGTGTTGTTGCGATTGGCTAGGCGTGCAGGAAGTGGAGTTGTGTAGGCAGGGCATCCAAAAAAAGGAACCCACACACCTTCACCACCACTCGGGACTTGATCTGGAAGAATGCCAATTGCTTCACCACGAGTCAGCGCTCGCGTCATTTGACGAACGCCATTAAGGTTCGTTGGTACGAAATGCATATTCGGGTAGGCACGACCCTCTTCCACCACTTCGTTAAGCCATTCTTGGCGGGACGGACGATAAAGAATGGTGGCGGGGAAGTGCTGCGCAAGTACCCGAGGAATAATTTCAAAGCCGCCAAGGTGGGGTGTGAGCATGACTAAGCCATGTCCTTCATTGATAGCTGCTTCAACGAGATCCCAGTCTTGTACTTCAACAAGGGAAAGTGCTTTTTTGGGATTTCGCCAAATCCACAAACTGTCTGAGAAGAGTTGCCCTGATGCAGCAGTCGCACGCCAGATTTGCAGGGGCAAATGATGATTTTTAATAACGGCCTCGTATTGAGGACGAAAAAGTGATCGATATTGCTTGGAGCCCACATAAGCCAGAACCCCTAAAGCAGCCCCAATTACCTGAACTAGGAATAAGGGTAATACCGCTATTGCAGCGAGGGTTAGCTTAAGAAGGAATTTGCGCACCCTCTAATGATATTCAATGCCAGCGCTAGGGCCAAATTTCCGATCTAGCTTGATAAATAAAGCATTTTTCGGATAAAATTGCACCATCGCTGAGTTAAGGCAACTTGCAGGGCGATTCATAAATTCTGCTAAAGCGTCGCCGTTGAAATTCCTGGCACGTCGAGTTGTCCCAATGATCGTGTTAATTTTTAAAGGAATATGCAATGGCAAATGATTACTTCTTTACCTCAGAATCGGTTTCTGAAGGTCACCCCGATAAAGTAGCAGACCAAA
>NZ_NCFJ01000470.1:0-1942 GCF_002281105.1 Polynucleobacter sp. 35-46-11 | reverse complement strand
GGTGTAGCCAGTCACTTCAAGCTTATATCCAGATAGGCTTGGGACCGGACTTGGATTGGCTAGCAAACGCATCTTTCCTATACCAAGATCTTTAAGGATTTGTGCGCCTATGCCGTAAGTACGGAAATCTGTTTTGCGTGCTGGCGGTGCACTTGGGTTTTCTGACTGTGTGCCATTGAGTTTATGAAACTGTGCCAACCAATCTGCATCTCCTGGAGCCGCAATACCAGAGACATTGAGTAAAACAGCGACGCCAGCTGTTGAAGCTGCTAGCTTTTGGAGTGCTTGAGCCAGTGGCCAGGAGTGGGTGCTGACATGAGCGTCCAAGAAATCCAATGCTGTTAGGGGTTCATGTACACGAACTAAAGTTTCTACATTTTCCGAAGGCTTACCGTGAACTAAAGCCAAGTGAATGCAAGAGCTTGGGGTATCGCGATAGACGATACCTTGGAACTTGCCCCAAGGAGTGTTGAACTCACGCTCGCCTTCGCGGACCACAATGCTTTCATGTTGGCTGCGATACTGAATGAGATCAGCAATACTGCCAATTTTTAATTGATGTTCTTTTGCAAACTCTAGTAAATCTGGCAAACGTGCCATGCTGCCATCGTCCTTCATGATTTCGCAAATCACGGCAGTAGGTGAGCAACCTGCCATTGCTGCTAAATCACAACCAGCCTCTGTATGGCCTGAGCGAATCAATACGCCACCAGGCTGTGCCATCAATGGAAAGATGTGGCCTGGTTGAACCAGGTCATTTGGTTTTGCATTAGCTGCAACCGCGGTTTTGATCGTATGGGCGCGGTCAGCAGCTGAAATTCCGGTGGTAACGCCACTAGCCGCTTCAATCGAAACTGTGAAATTGGTACCCATGGATGTACCGTTATCGCGCACCATTAAAGGAAGATTAATTTGTTGGCAACGTTCGCGTGTCAAAGTCAGGCAAATTAATCCACGACCATGCTTAGCCATAAAATTTACCGCCTCAGGGGTGACATGGTCAGCGGCGAGTACTAAATCACCTTCATTCTCACGATCCTCTTCGTCAACCAAGATCACCATCTTGCCGGCTTTCATGTCGGCAACGATTTCTTTGGTTGAGGCGAGGATATTTTGCATAGCTCTCTATTTTAAGCTGAGGAGGGGCTTTTGGCCCCTACCCTGCGCACTGGGCCCAATATCCAGCTTTTCTGACGATCGGCGCCCATGTATTGGCTGTATTCGCTTGATGTGACTTAGGAGAATGGCCAATGCCCAATATTTCCAATAAGTACGGCCATAGACCCACTAAGCTCCGGGATTTAAAACGACAAGCCAATGGCTTTGTCTTGTTGGAAGTGCTTGTAGCGATGAGCTTGATAGCAACTGGCTGGAGCAGCCTTGGTAATACCTATCAAAAATTAGTGCTCGTTATGGGGCAATTAGGGGCAAAACGAGTGCAAATACACAAGGAGCTAGACCAACATGAGATTGCCCAAGCTACAGCAGCAAAAATCGTTTCGAGAGAAAGTCTATTAAATGAGTCTACTGGAGTGTCTCGTCGGATTCGCCCTGTGCCTGATCTTGGTAAGGCCTCTATTAAAAAATAGTGGAGAACTGATCGTCAAACAAATTGAGTTGGAGAAATCCCAATCACTCGCGCTTGAAGCGGATCGCGCTTTGGAATTAATTGGCCGTTCTATTCGTATGGCTGGATTTCAAAATTTACCATCTCGATTGGCAAGACAGGCACAACAATCGAAACAAGATTTCATTGATATTCAAAAAGGGGTTGGATATCAAGGGTCGGATTCCATCACAGTAAAGCATGAGGTTTCTAAAGGAGTTGATTTCGATTGCATTGGAAATGCTATTACTAAAGAGCGCGCCAAGAAGAATATCTCTCAACAGGGATTCATGGTTGATCGACAAGTAAGTCTTCCTAAGGGTGTGCAAGTAAATG
>NZ_NCFJ01000469.1:0-1951 GCF_002281105.1 Polynucleobacter sp. 35-46-11 | reverse complement strand
AGTGGTCGGAGTACAAGGATTCGAACCTTGGACCCCCTGCTCCCAAAGCAGGTGCGCTACCAGGCTGCGCTACACTCCGACGGAACCGATATTCTACACTGAGATGGCCTACCGGGGCAAATACTGTAAGATTCGGTGCATGAAAGCCTTATTTATAAGCAGATTAAACAAGCATTTCCGGGGATGGATCGCCCTGAGCTTTTTGCTTGCTAGCTTATTAGGCGCTCACTGGATTGGCTTCGCCCATAGTATTGCTCACTCTGGGATCCATCACCAAAGTGTTGAGCAGACTTGTGTGGATCAAGCCCCTTCGCTTGGTCATGACTTGCCAAGTTGCCATTTACTCGATGCACTTACGCTTGCTGGGTTCGCTGTTTCAGAGCCCACTCTTCTCCTTGCCAATAACTTCTTGCATGAAGTGCGGTTGGCATCGAATGAATCTTTACCAGCCCGCATTCATGTAGGCCTGTATCAATCTAGGGCTCCACCTAGCCTCATCCTATAAATCTCCCATAACGCCAAACTAGATTGTTTGGCTTCTAGATTTATTGCGCCATGCGATCGGTGGCGCGCATTAGGATTGAAGGAAATATCATGGATCAAATCAGTAAGCCATTGGCTAAACAAAAACTGATCTACGTTTTAGTATCGGGATTAATTAGTACTGCTGCTTTAGCTCAATCAGAACCCTCCTTTGAAATTACTGCCACAGGGTCTCAAGAGGCTACACAAAGCATTTTGACGCCTACCAAAATTTTGCAAGGTGATGAGCTGCTTAATAAATTGGGCACTACCTTGGGCGCCACACTTGCCAACGAATTAGGTGTATCAGCAACAGGCTATGGAGCAGGATCATCTCGCCCAGTTATTCGTGGACTTGAGGGTGCTCGTGTCCAGATTTTGCAAAATGGATTATCAGTAGGCGATGTCTCGAATATCTCTCAAGATCATGCTGTTGGAAATAATATGCAAAATACCCATCAAGTAGAGATTTTGCGTGGTGCAGCAGCCCTACTCTACGGCTCAGGCTCAAGCGGAGGACTTGTTAACGTCGTTAATGATCGAATCCTAACTAACTTACCCGATAGAGCAACAGGTGCAGTTAATACCAGTTATGAGACAGTGAATAACGGTAGAGCTGGCGCCGTTGAAGTAGATGGAGCGTTTGGCTCGGTAGCTGTTCACGTTGATACCGCAATTAATAATGCCAATGACTATCGCATTCCAGGTTACGCAAATCAAGGCGGACCAAATCAAGAGTGGGCTATTAATCCACCTCCAGCATCACCGGAGAGTGTTCCATATTCTGGAAAACTACCTAACTCATTTAGCAATCAAAATAATTTAGGTGTTGGTGTTTCTTATATTGGTCAGAACGGCTATACCGGTGTTTCCGTCGAGCGCCTGAATAACAATTACGGCATACCAACACCTGAAGGCGGCTCAATTAATCAGTCACAAAATCGCTACGACTTACAGCATCAAACCCGCGATCCATTTGCGGGCTTCTCATCATTTAAATTTAGCGCAGCCAATTCCAATTACAACCATACGGAATTTAATGCAGAAGGAGTTGCGGCCTCGCTCTGGAAGAACATTGCTAATGAAGCGCGTTTTGAACTTGCTCATAAGCCCATTGCAGACTGGAAAGGCACCTTCGGGGCACAAGTCTCTGCAGCCTCACTCAACGCAACTGAAGTTGGCTCTGGAAGCTACGCAATTGTGCCGCCAACAAAAACGAATTCGAATGCCCTATTTTGGATTGAGGAAGGTAAATGGAATTCCTTGCAAGGTAATTTGGGTCTACGCTACAACAATGTGGCGCAGAAACCGAATTTAGGGACGGATTTAGACCTTGGTCAACAAACTACAACCGGCGTCACTCCAGATATAACCTTACAAAACCGCACATTCAATTTAATGTCCTACTCCGCTGGTGGCTTGTGGAACT
>NZ_NCFJ01000468.1:0-1959 GCF_002281105.1 Polynucleobacter sp. 35-46-11 | reverse complement strand
TCAAAAACTCATCGATATCGATATCGAAGCTGCCGGTCGTGAACAACGCAAAGGCAATATTTACAAAGGTGTTATTACCCGCATTGAGCCTTCGCTCGAGGCTTGCTTTGTAAATTACGGCGAAGAACGCCATGGCTTCCTGCCATTTAAAGAAGTTGCCCGCACCTACTTTAAAGAGGGTATTGATGTCCGTAATGCCTCTATTAAGGATGCATTGCGTGAAGGCCAAGAAATCATTGTCCAGGTGGAAAAAGAAGAGCGTGGCCAAAAAGGTGCCGCACTCACTTCTTTTGTCTCGCTAGCAGGCCGCTATTTGGTATTAATGCCAAATAACCCACGTGGAGGCGGTGTTTCTCGTCGCATCGAAGGCGAAGATCGTCAAGAACTCCGTGAAGCAATGTCCCAATTACAAGTACCAGATGGTATGAGCATCATTGCTCGTACAGCCGGTATTGGCCGTGACGCCACTGAATTGCAATGGGATTTAAGCTATCTCATGCAGTTGTGGACCGCGATTGATGAAGCCGCTAAAGGCAATTCAGCGCCGCTATTGATTTACCTCGAATCCAGCTTAGTGATTCGTGCGATTCGTGATTACTTCCAACCAGATATTGGTGAGATCCTCATCGATACGGATGACATCTACGAGCAAGCTGCAGCCTTTATGTCTGTAGTAATGCCGGATAACTTGCCTAGAGTGAAGCGTTACCAGGACGATGTTCCATTGTTCTCCCGCTTCCAAATCGAGCATCAGATTGAAACTGCTTACTCACGTACCGTACCATTGCCATCCGGTGGCGCAATCGTGATTGACCATACTGAAGCTTTAGTTTCAGTAGACGTCAACTCTGCACGTGCAACCCGCGGCTCTGATATTGAAGAGACTGCAACCCGCACCAACTTGGAAGCTGCCGATGAAATCGCTCGTCAAGCACGTTTACGTGACTTGGGTGGCTTGATCGTGATCGACTTCATTGATATGGAATCGAGCAAGGCACAAAAGGATGTTGAGAATCGTTTGCGCGATGCTCTGCGCCATGACCGCGCTCGTGTCCAGATGGGTAAGATTTCCAAGTTTGGTTTGATGGAAATGTCACGCCAGCGTTTACGCCCTGCTCTGTCTGAGGGCAGCCATGTAACTTGCCCACGTTGTAACGGCACAGGCCACATCCGCGATACCGAATCTTCTGCATTGCAAGTCTTGCGCATCATCCAAGAAGAGGCAATGAAAGAAAACACTGCCGCTATTCATTCACAAGTTCCAGTCGAAGTGGCTGCATTCTTGCTCAATGAGAAGCGCGCTGAAGTCATCAAGATTGAGACACGCTTCAAAGTCAATGTCTTAATGATTCCAAACAAGCATTTAGAAACTCCACATTACAAGCTTGAGCGTTTACGCCATGATGATCCGCGTCTTGACGATCAGAAGGCTAGCTATGTGATGGCTGAAGAAGCTGCTGCTGAACTCGAAACAGATACTGCAGTAAGTCGCAAAGATGCAGATGTCAAAGTTCGCCCAGAAGCTGCTGTTAAAGGTATTACGCCAAATGCACCAGCACCTGTAAGCCAGCCACGTCCTGCGCGCACTGAAAAAGCTAGTACTGAAACTGCTAGCTCCGGTGGATTCTTTGGATTTATTAAGAGCCTATTCTCTTCAACGCCTGCGCCGGAAGTGAAGCCTGCTCCAAGCGCACCACGTGGTCGCAATCAAAACAATCGCAACGGCAATAACCGCAACCGTGGTCGTCGTGGCGAACGTAGTGATCGCGGTGAGCGTCCAGTTGAAGGTGCAGCAAGCGCCGAAGGTACAAATGCTCCACGCGAAGCGGGTTCAAGTAGAGGTCGTCAAGATGGTCGCAACCGCAATGGCAATAACGGCAATCGCAATCAAAATCCAAGACCAGAAAATCCAGCTGCGGTAACTCCAGCTACTGAGGCTGCTCCAGGTACTGATACAGC
>NZ_NCFJ01000467.1:0-1960 GCF_002281105.1 Polynucleobacter sp. 35-46-11 | reverse complement strand
CAACTGGTGTGATTCTGGAGCCACTGCCGATCGACAGATTAATTGCTGGATTGCCTAAAGCAGTTGCTAACCTTGGCGAAGACCATTGGCTTGATGCTGCTGAAGCCATCATGACTACAGATACTCAGCCCAAAGCTGCATCCATGACAGTGGATACCCCATCTGGACTTGTGACCATTACCGGTATTTGCAAAGGTGCCGGCATGATTCATCCTAATATGGCAACGATGTTGGGGTTTATTGCAACTGATGCTGGTTTTGCTCCAGGCCTGCTTAATCAACTGACGCGTGAGATTGCTGATCTTTCTTTTAACGCGATCACGATTGATGGCGATACCTCAACCAATGATTCATTCATCATTATGGCAACTGGCCAGTCCTCTGTGCAGATCCAATCTGCTGCTGAACCTAGTTATGCCTTAGTTCGGGCCGCATTAATCGATCTCGCCCGTAAGCTTGCTCAAATGATTGTGAGGGATGGTGAAGGAGCAACTAAATTTATTACGATTGATGTGCAGGGTGGTAAGACGGAGGAGGAGTGCCGCTTAGTAGCAGAGGCGGTAGCCCATTCACCATTAGTAAAGACGGCTTTCTTTGCTAGCGACCCCAATCTAGGTCGCATTCTTGCGGCGATTGGTTACGCTGGAATCACTGACCTCGACGTGAACCAAGTGCAAATGTGGCTTGGGGATGTTTGGGTTGCTAAGAATGGTGGCCGACATCCTGATTACCAAGAAGCTGATGGTCAGAGAGTGATGCAGGCTGAAGAAATTACCGTCAAGATTGACTTGGGTCGTGGATCGGCACAGCAGACGATGTGGACTTGTGATTTGTCACATGACTACGTTTCCATTAATGCTGATTACCGCTCATAGGAATTCGTGAAATGAATGAAAAATTAGAGCAACTCCTCAACCACCTTGAAACATTTTTACCAAAGCAGTTAACGGAAGAGCAGTGGAAATCATCAACCGCTTTTAGGTGGCGTCGTCGCGATAGCATCTTCGGAAGCATTGGTTTTTTGCAGCCAGTCAAACATGTTTCGGACATCACCTTTGAAGATCTAAAAAATATCGATCGTCAACGTGATGCAATTCGTGACAACACCAAAAACTTTATTCAGGGCAAGCCTGCTAATAATATTTTATTAACGGGTGCACGTGGCACAGGAAAGTCCTCACTCATTAAAGCAAGCTTGCATGAGTTTGCTAGCCAGGGCTTACGTTTGGTCGAAGTTGAAAAAGAGCATTTAGCGGACTTAGCTGACATTACGGATTTATTAGCTGACCGCCCAGAGCGCTTCATTATTTTTTGTGATGATCTCTCATTTGAAGATGGGGAATCAGGCTATAAGGCTATGAAGTCTGCTTTGGATGGCTCTGTATCAGCACAAGTCGACAATATTTTGATTTATGCCACCTCTAACCGACGCCACCTCTTGCCTGAATATATGAAGGATAACGAGGGTTATGTTCACGGTGATGATGGAGAAATTCATCCGGGTGAAGTGGTTGAGGAAAAAATTTCTCTCTCGGAGCGTTTTGGTTTATGGCTTTCTTTTTATCCACCAAAGCAAGATGAGTATCTAGAAATTGTTGCCCATTGGTTACGCCATTTTGGTTTAAGTGACGCGCAGATTGAGGGTGCTAGAGCTGAAGCATTGGTTTGGGCATTAGAGCGAGGTTCGCGTTCTGGTCGTGTTGCTTGGCAGTTTGCTAAGCATTGGGCTGGCTCGCACGCGGCTTAATCATTCCATGGATGACTTTAAACGCCCTGTGACGGAAGTCGCTGCTGGGATTCTATTGGATGCAGAAGGACGCTATCTTTTGGGTCAGCGTCCAGAAGGCAAGCCTTATGCTGGCTACTGGGAGGTTCCCGGTGGAAAAATTGAATCCGGTGAATCTGTATTCGCAGCACTCAAGCGTGAATTACAAGAAGAGCTCGGGATTGATATTGAGTC
>NZ_NCFJ01000466.1:0-1961 GCF_002281105.1 Polynucleobacter sp. 35-46-11 | reverse complement strand
TCTGATGTCACAGGAGATGCACCCGCGGATATTGCCAGTGGCCCTTGTGCTCCAGATTACTCAACCTATCAAGATGCCTTGGATATTCTGGATAAGTATGAGCTAAGTGCCGATGCTATTCCATCATCTGTTTTATCCCACTTAAAGCGTGGTCTTGCTGGTGAGGTTCCTGAGACTTTAAAAGAAGCTGATCTAAAGGGCGCTCTAGTAAACAATCATGTGATTGCTACTGCGTATAAGAGTCTTGAGGCTGCAGCAGATTACGTCCGTACACAAGGCTATGAACCGGTGATCTTGGGTGATACTGTAACTGGTGAGGCTAGAGATGTTGGTGTTGAGCAAGCGGCTTTGGTGCGTCAACATTTATCGGCTAAGACTGGTAAACCCATTGCCCTCATTTCAGGTGGTGAGTGCACCGTCACTATTCCCAATGGAATAAAAGGTCGTGGTGGGCGTTGCAGCGAATACTTACTCTCACTGTTTGCCGCTTCTCAGGAGTTTCCTAAATTGGCGGCATTGGCGGCCGATACGGATGGGATTGATGGGAGTGAGAGGAATGCCGGTGCGTGGTTTACTCCCGAGACTCGCTTGGCTGCAAGCAAGGAAGGTCTCATTCCTGCGCAGTATTTAACTCAGCACAATTGCTACGATTTTTTTGCACAATTAGATGCCTTGGTGGAAACTGGCCCTACACTGACGAATGTAAATGATTTCCGCATCATCTTGCTTGATACTTAATTATGACCATTAGCCCAATACAGATTCAACTGATTCAGCCGGACGACTGGCACTTACATATTCGTGATGGTGAAGTTATGAAAGATGTATTGGCAGATACTGCGCGCCAATTCGCCCGCGCCATCATCATGCCGAACTTGAAGCCACCTGTGACGACAGTGGATTTGGCAAATGCCTATCGCGCTCGGATTGAAGCGAGCCTTCAATCTTTGGCTGTGAAGAGCTTTACTCCTTTGATGACTTTATATCTCACTGATAACACATCAGCTGATGAGGTGCGCAAGGCAAAAGAGGCTGGCATTGTTGGATTTAAACTATACCCGGCTGGCGCAACAACCAATAGTGATGCAGGGGTCAGCGATATCAAGCGTTGTTATGCTGCGCTTGAGGCAATGCAGTCTGTCGATATGCCCTTATTAGTGCATGGTGAGGTCACTAGTGCGCATATTGATATCTTTGATCGTGAGGCAGTATTTATTGATCAAGTGCTCGAGCCTTTGCGTAAAGATTTTCCTGAGCTGAAGATTGTGTTTGAACACATCACTACTAAGCAAGCTGCACACTATGTGCGTGATGCACAAACTGCTGGAAAAAATACACTAGCCGCAACCATTACTCCACAACATTTACTCATGAACCGTAATGCGATTTTTGCTGGGGGCATTCGCCCACACAATTATTGCTTGCCAGTACTAAAGCGTGAAGAGCATCGCGTTGCTTTGCTAGAAGCCGCAACGAGTGGCAGCCCGAGATTTTTCTTGGGCACCGATAGTGCGCCACACGCCAAGGGTGCCAAAGAGGCTGCTTGCGGTTGTGCTGGTTGTTACAGTGCTTTCAATGCTTTAGGTTTATATGCTGAGGCATTTGAGAGTGTTGACAAGTTAGATAAGCTTGAAGGTTTCGCTAGTTTTTACGGGCCAGACTTTTATTCACTACCCCGTAATACCAAGAGCATTTCTTTGGTGAAGCAGGCACAAAGCATTCCAGCAGAACTACCTTTGGGTGATGCCACGATTGTGCCGCTACGTGCTGGTGAGACCATCGCTTGGACTTTGGCTTAAGCCATTCAATACTTCCCTAATTCATTTTTAGACTTAATTTCTGCGACTGCGTTAGACTGCAGGCGCAGAGTCAATTGGGCAATCGCCGCCTCTTTATTGAGGGGGAGGAAAGTCCGGACTCCATAGGGAAGGGTGATGGCTAACGGCCATCCACGGTGACGT
>NZ_NCFJ01000059.1:0-11155 GCF_002281105.1 Polynucleobacter sp. 35-46-11 | reverse complement strand
GACAGAATTGGGTTTGGCTGCTTCGTTCCCGACCTGACCAGGTTATCCAAACCGCCATGCGGGGAGGCCCGTCCAATTCCATTTTAGCTTGTTAGAATGTAATACATGACAGCATTGGCTTTAGCCCGTTCGTGGCGCCCTAAAACTTTCTCCGAATTGGTAGGACAAGACCATGTGGTTAAGGCATTAACCCATGCCTTAGATCAGGGTCGACTACACCACGCTTGGCTCTTTACTGGCACTCGCGGGGTCGGAAAGACCACTATTGCCCGAATTATGGCCAAAGCCCTCAATTGCACCGGGGAAGACGGTCAAGGTCGCATGACCTCAGAACCCTGCGGAAAATGCCCAGCTTGCCTAGAAATCGATGCCGGTCGCTTTGTTGACTATATCGAGATGGATGCTGCGAGTAATCGCGGGGTAGACGATATTGCCGCTCTATTAGAGAAGGCAGCCTACGCTCCAAGTAATGCGCGTTACAAGGTCTACATGATTGACGAAGTGCACATGCTCACCAATCATGCCTTTAATGCCATGCTCAAGACGCTCGAAGAGCCGCCTGAACATGTGAAGTTCATACTTGCGACTACTGATCCACAAAAGATTCCAGTAACTATTCTGTCCCGTTGCTTGCAGTTCAATCTCAAGCAAATGCCTGTACCGCTCATCGTTGAGCATTTAGAAAAAGTACTCGCTGCAGAAAACGTCGATTGCGAAACCAATGCACTGCGTGTTTTAGCTAAAGCAGCGCAGGGTTCGATGCGCGATGCTTTATCTCTCACCGATCAAGCAATTGCCTATGCTGCTGGCAAAGTATCTGAAGAAGCAGTGCGTGGCATGCTCGGCACATTGGATGATGCTTATCTCATTCGCATTCTGGATGCCTTGATTACAAAAGATGGTGCGACATTGCTAGCTATCTCAAATGAGATGGGTGAGCGCAGTATGTCTTTCTCATTAGCACTGGCAGATCTATCAAGTCTCATTCAGAAAATCGCTGCCGCACAAATTGTCCCAGAATCTGTTTTGGAAGATTGGCCTGAAGCAGCAGAGATTCGTCGCCTGGCTAGCGCACTTACAAAAGAAGAGGCGCAACTCTTTTACCAAATTAGCATTACCAGCCGCCCCGATTTATCGCTTGCCCCAGATGAACAAACTGGCTTTGCCATGACGCTCTTGCGCATGTTGGCCTTTCGTCCCGGAAGTGAAACTCCAGGCAGAGTAGGGAATTCAGCGCCGCCAGTAGCATCAGCTCCAAGACCAGCAGCTCCGGTAAATCAAACTGCTGCTCCAGTTAGGTCTTCAGCGCCTGCTCCTGCAGCATCCGCTCCAGCTCCAGCTTCTGCACCAGCAGCGACTGCATCTGCAGCAAATCGTCCAGACTGGCATGCCTTGATGCGTCAGTTGCCGGTTAAAGGTTTGGTTCAGCAATTAGCGTTTCAGACAGAATTACAAGATTGGGAAGATTCACCAGCAGGCGTGCGCGCTACTGTTGTGACACCAATGCCGCAACTGGCTTCAGAAGCTTCTGTTGGTCGTTTGGCTGACGCATTAACTGCACACTTTGGCAAACCGATCAAAGTAATAATAGAAAAGGGTGAAGTTGAAGGCAAGACAGTTGCTAAAGTCGATGCTCAGGTTCATCAAGAGAAAAGACAAAACGCAGAGCAGATGATTGCTCAAGATCCATTTATTCAGCAATTAGAAAAAGAGTTTGGAGCCAAAGTCGTCGGTGGTTCTGTGAAGCCTCTTTAATTGTCAGATTTAACAATATTAGATACAAGGAAATAAAGCGATGATGAAAGGTGGCCTTGCTGGTTTGATGAAACAAGCCCAGCAGATGCAAGAGAAGATGAAAGTGGCGCAAGAGCAATTGGCTGCGCTAGAAGTTACTGGCCAAGCTGCCGGTGGTTTAGTAAAAGTCACCATCTCTGGCAAACACGAAATGAAACGCGTGCAGATTGATCCAGGTGCAATGGATGATCGCGAAATGCTGGAAGACTTATTAGTTACTGCCTATACAGAAGCATTCAAACAAGTAGAGGCGGCTAATGCACAAGTGATGTCTGGTGCTACTGCTGGCATGCCAATGCCCCCTGGCTTTAAATTACCGTTTTAATCATTAATAAAAAACTGTTTATTTAATGGCACGTCAAGAAGCTCCACAAGATGCCCTCGGTCGATTGATCGAGGCATTGCGCGTATTGCCTGGAGTAGGACCAAAGTCAGCGCAGCGTATGGCTTTCTATCTACTGCAGCATGATCGCAATGGTGCAGCAGTATTGGCCCAATCATTGGGTGAAGCTGTAGAGACAGTGGGGCACTGCGCCCGTTGCAATACCTTCTCTGAAACCCAAATCTGCGCAACTTGTAATGATGATCGTCGTGATCCATCATTACTGTGCATTGTGGAAACGCCGGCTGACCAAGTGATGGTCGAGCAGACATTGAGTTTCAAAGGTAATTACTTTGTATTAATGGGCCGCATCTCACCACTGGATGGCATGGGCCCCAATGAAATCCATTTCGATCGATTGCTTAATCGTATTGAATCTCCAGATACTGGAGTGCCAGTCAGGGAAGTTGTTCTGGCAACGAATTTCACCAGTGAAGGTGAGGCTACAGCCCACTACATTGGTGAAGTACTCAAATCCAAAGGAATCAAAGTCACCAGAATCGCCAGAGGTATTCCGGTAGGTGGTGAGCTTGAGTATGTGGATGCAGGCACCTTAGCTAGAGCGCTGATGGATCGTCGAACAGTAGGGTAGTTTTCTAAAAACCCTTTTGCTCTTGGCGTTGATATCAGCGAGCTAAACAGCTACATTCATCTTTTAACTACAGTGCTGTCAGACATTCTTCTGACCCATTAAAAGATGCCCTCAAAACCTAATAAAAACCTTTTGCAAACTTTGGCTGCAATTGCAGAACTTGAGTCTGGTAAAGGGCAAAAGTTTAATACCGTCGAAGAATTAATGGCCGATCTGCATTGCAAAGAGCTTGAGGATCAACAGGATCTAAAAATGGCTGATAAAAGCATGAAAGAGCTCCGAAGTGGGAAGGCTAAGGCAATACCCATAGAGCGGTTAATTAGAAGCATCGATCGTAAGATTGCTATTAAAGAGGCTTTGTCGAGTTAAATGCCCAAAGTGATTAGGCTGTCTCAGAATTTAGTAATGCAAGCTAGGGAAGTCGGTGGGATGGAAGGGCGATCTCCCTCTCAACAAATTGAATATTGGGTTCGTTTGGGTAAATCTGCTGAAGACCATTCCGAATTAACCGGTCAAATGTTGCTTGATATCGTCAATGCCCAAGCCCAGCAGCCCAATCGTCACTAAATCGACATAAATTCTAGGTAAATTACCCCTTTTTAGGGATAATTTGGCCTGCACCCCTGTTGAGCTTCAATCTCACGCCGTGCCTAACTGAGTTGTCTTGTTTTTACCCCGGTAGATCTGACCATTTAATTTTCAGTCATTCATTGGTCATTGACGCTGTGCATTGTGAAATTGTGAATGACCCACAAATCCTATCTTCTCTTGTTGAGCGTGCTTGCTGCCATTTGCAGCACATCTACGCTTGCTCAGAAGGCCGGATCTGGCGCCGACCAACTCGAGACTTTTGCTGAGCCTATTGCTTTGTTGCCTACCGAGGGAAGCCTCTGGGGTATGCCAGTAAATCTGCATGGCCAAACTACTTACATCAATCAGCGTTACAACAATTTCACTTCATCCTATTCTGGGCAGAACAGCTTAGATTCATTGAAGTCGATGAGTTATACCTGGTCGGGGACTTTATTCTTTGGCGCACGCCTTGCACCTAATACCGATATTTATTTCAATCCAGAAGTGGTATCGGGCATACCTTTTTCGGATTTAGCGGGTCTTGGCGGCTTTACTAACGGTGAAGCAACTAAAGCTAATGGTGCACAAGCGAAGTTTTATTCTGCTCGTGCATTTGCGCGCCATACGATTAATCAAGAAGGCGACAAAGTCGTTCTTGAGAATGAAGCCAATCAAATTACACAAACCGTCAGTAGCAATCGTGTAGTTCTGACTGGCGGTCAGTTCTCCACGCTCGATATCTTTGATGACAGTCGTTACGCCAAAGACCCCCGCATTCAGTTTATGAACTGGGGCAATATGACCTACTTGGCATATGACTATGCAGCTGATGCACGCGGCTATAGCTGGGGCTTAGCAGGCGAGTGGTATCTCGATAACTGGGTCATGCGCGCCTCACGCATGCTTGCCCCTAAAACGCCGAATGGCCGTGATCTCAATTGGCAAATCTTCAATGCCTATGGTGATCAAATTGAAGTAGAGCGTCAACACAATATTGCTGATTTGCCTGGTAAGGTCAGTGTGCTGGGTTATCGCAATCGTATGATTCTGGCGCGCTTTGAGGATGCGACAAATTATGTGATTCAGAATAATGCCCAGGGTACGCAAGCTATTAACAATGTTCGCAGTAGTAATCAAATCAAGACGGGTATTGGTATCAATGCTGAGCAAGCCTTAACTAAGGACTTGGGTATCTATGGTCGTGCGTTTACATCCGATGGTCATACTGAGACGATGTCATTCACTGAAGCAGATAACTCAATTTCAATTGGTATGGGAATGAACGGTACTAGCTGGAAGCGCCCCAAGGACACAATTGGTGTCTCGGCAATGCAAAACGGTTTATCAAGTTATCGCCGCAGCTACTTGCAAGCAGGGGGTGTGTCTTATTTCATTGGTGACTATGCAAGTCCTAGCCAAACGATTTCATATTCACCAGAGCGGATCGGTGAGGTGTATTACAACGCCACTGTGATCAAGAATGTTCTGGCTGGCCTGAACTTTCAGCACATCATCAACCCTGCCTATAACTCTGCCCGCGGACCGGTAAACATCCTGTCTTTTAGGGTTCATGCTGAGTTTTAATGGTTTCAGGCTGTCCTTGCCTAATTAGGCTATAAAAATCAATTAGATATGTGTTTTTTGGGGGTTCCTTGCGCCTGTGCACCCCTATAATCAATAAAAGTGAAGTCGTTAACTTATTTTGCGTAATTGAGCTGTTCCAAGGGATGCGAATCTAGGCTTTAAAGCGCTCATCTGGAAACAGTATGAGTCAAGTAAAAGTGATGGGATCGCATTAAAAATACTATGAGTGAAAATACAAAACAGCCGCACATTCTCATTTCAAATGATGACGGCTACCTTGCCCCCGGTCTTTTGGCCTTGGTCAATGCTATTCGTCCATTGGGGCGAGTAACAGTCATTGCCCCTGAGCAAAATCACAGTGGCGCCTCCAATTCTTTAACACTTTCACGACCACTATCGATTCATCGTGTGGCTGGTGGCGAGCGTGATGGTTTCCTATTTATTAACGGCACTCCAACTGACTGCGTCCATATTGCGATGACGGGTTTCTTAGATGAAAAGCCGGATCTCGTAGTCTCTGGTATTAATCAAGGCGAGAACATGGGTGAAGATACTCTGTACTCTGGCACCGTTGCTGCCGCAGTAGAAGGTGTGATGTTTGGTGTTCCCGGCATTGCCTTCTCACAAATTGATAAAGGCTGGAATCGTATTGATGATGCAGCGAAAGCCGCTCACGATATCGTTGCGCAAATGTTGGTCTCTAATATGGCGCATAGCGAAGGACCTGCAACTTTACTCAACGTCAACATTCCGAATCGTCCATACGCCGACCTGAATCGTTGGCGCGTGACTCGCTTAGGTAATCGCCATCACTCCCAGCCGGTAGTAGTTCAAAAAAGCCCACGTGGTGATGACATATATTGGATTGGAGCGGCAGGGCATGCAAAAGATAGCTCTGAAGGCACAGACTTTCATGCAATTGATGAGGGATACATCTCGATCACACCAATGCAATTGGATTTAACCCATCATGCTCGCTTAGCTAGCATGCGCGCTAATGGCTGGACGCGCGGTTGAGACCAGCAGCGGAGCGTAATGCCGGCCATCGGCAAGCCTTAGCTGCGAAAGTACTCGCAGCTGGGGTTAAGCACGGTAAAACATTGGAAGCTATTGCTACCGTTCCCCGCCATGCATTTATGGACGCAGGGATGCATCCTCAGGCTTATGAAGATACTGCTTTACCGATTGGACATTCACAAACGATTTCCAAACCATCGGTAGTGGCACGCATGATCGAGCTTTTACATAAACCCAAACAGACCTTGGGAAAAGTATTGGAAATCGGTACTGGCTGCGGATACCAGGCGGCAGTGCTCAGCTTGCTATCGGATGAGGTGTATTCAATTGAGCGAATTCGTCCATTGCACGACATGGCTAGAGAGAAACTCCGCCCATTTCGAATTAAGAACCTGCGCCTGATCTATGGGGATGGCATCTTGGGTCTACCGCAGGCTGCCCCATTTGATGGAATTATTCTGGCGGCAGCAGGTCTAGGGATTCCGGACGCATTATTGGATCAATTGGCTATTGGCGGGCGCCTAGTGGCTCCGGTTGCCAAGAATGAGAAAGAGCAGCAATTGATCATGGTTGAGCGAATGAGCTCCCAGCGCTATCAAAGGACAGTTCTGGACGAGGTCTTTTTTGTCCCCTTACAATCAGGGGTAGTATGAAAATTCCTATGAATCTACCGTCTAAATACCTCCTACTGTTAGTCGCCTTGACTTCCTTGGTGCTCAATGTGGGTTGTTCAAGCACTCCTAGGGCTAAGCCGGCTAATGTGATTGATCGAAGTGGCGGCGGAAACGAGCCAACTCCTCTGGGCTACTATCGCGTGAAGCGCGGTGATACCTTGGCCCGTATTGCTTTAGATAATGGACAATCCCCACGGGATTTGGTGCAGTGGAATAATTTATCTAACCCAAACTTAATTGAAGTGGGCGACCTCATTTTGGTAAAGCCGCCAGCTAACAGCAAAATGACTGTTAAGTCCATTCCGAAAACGGCTGGCGATCTGCCTAAAACCGATGCGCCAAAAGTAGAGGCCCCTAAATCAGAGTCCGCTAAAGAAATCGTTGCCGAACCAGGTATTAAACTGTCATGGCCAGCTAAAGGCAAAGTCACTGAAGATTTCAGTGAAAAAACCAAAGGTATTGATATTGCCGGTAAGTTAGGCGAACCCGTGACCGCAGCTTCTGACGGTAAAGTGGTTTACGCCGGCAATAGCTTGCGTGGTTATGGCAATCTTGTCATCATCAAACATGACAACACCTATCTCACAGCCTATGCCCATAACCGGACGCTCTCAGTAAAAGAGGGTGATGCGGTCAAGAAGGGTCAGAAGATTGCCGAGATGGGTGACACCGATACCAATTCAGTAAAACTCCACTTTGAATTACGTGTGAATGGCAAGCCAGTAAATCCTACGCCTTACCTGCAGTAATCGCCAGTATGGCAACCGTACTCGTCTTTGATATTGAAACCATTCCGGATGTTGCTGGATTGCGTCGCCTCAATGATTATCCCGATGCGCTATCTGATAGTGAAGTTGCGGCTAAAGCCATAGCTGAGCGGGCAGAGAAAACCGGCAGTGAGTTTCTGCCACTGTATCTACAACGTATCTGCGCTATCTCCTGCGTCATCCGCAGAACAACCAAAGATGGTTCACCCCAAATTAAGGTGGGAACACTAGGTACTGCGCAAGATGGTGAGAAGGTATTGATTCAAACCTTCTTTGAGCTCGTTGAGAAATATACCCCTCAGTTAGTGTCTTGGAATGGCAGTGGTTTTGATCTTCCAGTGCTGCATTACCGCGCATTAGCAAACCATGTACAAGCACCACGCTACTGGGAGATGGGCGAGAGCCAAGAAAACGATAGCCGTGAGTTCAAGTGGAATAACTACATCAGTCGCTATCACATGCGCCATCTCGATTTGATGGATCTTTTGGCTAAATTTAATGGTCGCGCTAATGCACCATTAGACGGACTCGCCAAACTCTGCGGTTTCCCGGGCAAGATGGGTATGGATGGCAGTCAAGTCTGGCCTGCTTATCAAGATGGCAAGATTGATGAGATTCGTCGCTATTGCGAAACCGATGTGGTCAATACTTATCTGATGTACTGCCGCTTTCAATTGATGCGCGGTGGTTTCTCATTGGAAGAATACAAAGATGAAATCACTTTTGTTAAAGCCTATTTAGAAAAAGAATCTAAAGAGCCGCATGGCGAGCAGTGGCAAGAATATCTCTTGGATTTTGCACCCGATGCGTAGAGGAGAAAAGCCAGTCCATATCGTTGTGACTGAGCCAGTACGAGTTGATTCCCTTGATCTAGATGCCCAAGGCATTGCGCGCTTAGTGCCGAACGAGGAAGAGGCTGCAGAAGGTCAAAGTGGTAAGGTCATTTTTATTCAAGGCGCACTGCCAACTGAACTAGTCACTTATGTCATTACTCGTGACAAGGCCCGCTTCAGTAAAGCCAAGGTACTCGACATCCTTAAGTCTGCCGTATTTAGAGCGGAGCCGAAGTGCAAATCGTTTGGAGTCTGCGGTGGTTGCACTATGCAGCACTTAGATATTCGGGCGCAGGTTGCAATGAAGCAACGCGTGCTTGAAGACGATCTAAAGCACATAGCAAAAGTTGCCCCCGAAGAAATTCTTCGCCCCATGGGTGGCCCCGCTTGGGAGTATCGTCATCGCGCGCGCTTAAGCGCAGTTAATCGCTCCATCAAAAAAGGTACGGTACTGATTGGCTTTCATGAAGGGAAGAGTGGCTATGTTGCCGACATGACTGCTTGCGAAATTTTGCCAAAACATGTTTCTGATTTGTTGCCTGAGATGCGTAAATTAGTCATGGGTTTGTCGATTGTTGATCGCATGCCGCAGATTGAAATTGCGGTTGGTGAGCCCGAAGATCCCAATTCAGATGACCCCAAAAAATCAAAGCCAGTCACGGCATTGGTATTTAGAAATCTCCTGCCACTGACGCCAGCTGACGAACAGTTGCTCAGAGACTTTGCAGACGAGCATCAAGTCTGGGTTTGGTTGCAGCCCAAAGGTATTGAAACCGTTGCGCCGTTCTATCCATTAACCGGTAAGCTTTGTTATCGCCTGCCAGAGTTTGACATCGAGATGCCATTTAAGCCAGCGGATTTCACGCAAGTCAATCACATGATGAACCGTGCTTTAGTCAGTAGGGCGATTCGTCTTTTAGAAGTCCAAGCAAGTGATCGCGTGCTCGATTTGTTCTGTGGCATTGGCAACTTCACCTTGCCGCTTGCAAGAAAGGCGAGCAAGGTTTTGGGTATTGAGGGTCTAGAAAGCCTGACCACCAGAGCCAAAGCCAATGCAGAGCACAATCAGCTCGAAGATAAAGTCAGCTTCATGCAAAGTAATTTGTTTGAAGTGAGCACAGAGACGATTGCTTCATGGAGTAAAGCTGACCGCTGGCTAATGGATCCCCCGCGTGAAGGCGCTATGGAGATTTGCCAAGCCTTAGCTCAACTACATGAGCAGGGTAGCGATTTGCCACCTCAACGCATTGTGTATGTGTCCTGCAATCCAAAGACGTTAGCCAGAGATACCGATATCTTGTGTCATCAGGCAGGCTATGTTCTCAAGAGTGCGGGCATCGTCAATATGTTCCCTCACACATCGCATGTCGAATCCATGGCGGTGTTCGAAAGACCCTGAGGGTGAATAGTTCAACCGAACAGAAAATCAGAATATCGAGATAAAGAAAAAGGCACCCTCAGGTGCCTTTTCTGTTGAAGCTGGAGAATAAGACTTAGTCTCTGTCGCCACCCACAATGCCCAAGAGTGCGAGCAAATTGGTGAAGACGTTATACACATCCAAGTAGATGGCTAATGTAGCCATGATGTAGTTGGTCTCACCACCATTGATGATGCGTTGTACATCAACCAAAATGAAGGCTGAGAAGATGGCAATTGCCACAACCATCACAGTCAACATCAAAGCAGGTAGCTGCAACCAAATATTGGCCAAAGAAGCCACGATCAAGAGCAGTACGCCGACCATCAACCACTTACCCATGCCTGAGAAGTCGCTCTTGCTCACAGTAGCAATCGTTGCCATCACGGCAAAAATCGCTGCAGTGCCACCGAAGGCCAGCATGATCAAGGTAGCGCCATTGCTGTAACTATTGAGGGTGTAGCCTACTAAGCCGGACATCATGATGCCCATGAAGAAGGTGAAGCCCAGAAGCAATAGAACGCCTAAGCCGGTATCTTTGTTTTTCTCAATCGCCCAGAAAAAACCAAAGGCGATTGCCATAAAGACGATGAAGCCCATAAAAGGACTGCCCGCCATGAAGTTGAGCCCAAATGCAACGCCAAGCCATGCGCCAATGACAGTAGGAACCATTGAGAGCGCCAAAAGGGCGTAAGTATTGCGCAGTACGCGGTTGCGTACCTGAGGGGTGCTAATCGAGCCAGTTTGCCCAAAGCCGTAAGAGTTGAGATCACTCATATTGACTCCTTTTTCATAGTTAAAACACGAGCCCACCAGGGGCTGTTGACAGTAAGTATAGACAAAATAGGGTAATTTCAAGCCCCCCATGAAAAAGACTACAAATCAAAGGGTTATGCCCTGTAAATTCAATGGCTTAGCTACGCCCAGATCAGGGTAAATACGGTCATCCGATGTATAATTCGGGGGTCGCTGAATTCCTGGCGCGTTGTAGGAAGCGGGGCAGAAGTTCTCCCTGGATCCAAATTAGCGCTAATTTCAGCAAAATCTTTGAAATCACTATTGGAGTTTTACATGGCTATCGAACGCACCCTTTCAATTATCAAACCTGATGCTGTTGCAAAAAACGTAATCGGCAAGATCTATGACCGTTTCGAATCTGCTGGTTTGAAGATTGTTGCGTCCAGAATGGCGCATTTGTCACAAGCTGAAGCTGAGCAGTTCTACGCTGTGCACGCTGCACGTCCTTTCTTTAAAGATTTGGTGAGCTTCATGATTTCTGGTCCTGTCATGATTCAGGTATTGGAAGGCGAAGGCGCAATTGCGAAGAACCGTGACTTGATGGGCGCTACTGATCCTAAGAAGGCAGACAAAGGCACTATCCGTGCTGATTTTGCTGACAGCATCGATGCAAACGCTGTTCACGGCTCTGATGCTCCTGAAACTGCTGCTGTCGAAGTTGCATTCTTCTTCGCTGGCATGAACGTTTTCAATCGTTAATTCACGATTGCTAACGAACAACCT
>NZ_NCFJ01000465.1:0-1964 GCF_002281105.1 Polynucleobacter sp. 35-46-11 | reverse complement strand
AAACATCCCTACCAAAGTGAATGGAAAAAGCCAAAGCAGCTCCTTTTTATCCGCATCTTTGGATGACTTTCTGCCTAGATAAAAAGAGGCACAAATATCCATGATGACCATCATTGGCACTACAGTTGTCAATGGATATAGCTGAACCAGTAAGGGTACAGCCACAATAGAAGATCCAAATCCAGACACGCCGAAAATAAAATAGGCGCAAAAAATGATAAGTACCGCAAGCGTTACTGAAAGGGGTTGGAGGACCTCAAAAATAGGAATGTCCTATTGGCTTTATATGGTTCTCAAGCAGATTCTTCCACCAGAATTGTCTCGCCAGGCCTCACTAAATTAAAGCGAACTGGTTTATTTTCAATGGTGAGATTAGTATCGCGTAACTGAACCGCCGTGAAATAGGAGGTTTCCAAATCGCCCGGCAAAGGAAAATCTTCTCGGTAGTGAGCCCCTCTTGAATTTTCTCGAGAAATGGCAGCCTCAGTGACTGATTTGCTGACCAAGATTAGATTACGCAAATTCATCCAGTCTTGCCAAGTCAAGTTATATGCACGTTGCAAATCGCCCACTCCCATTTGATGAAGGGATTGATCTAGTTCATCCAACTTCACGCGGGCACGTTGCAAGCTCTCTTGTGTACGAGAGATACCTACGTCATTCCACATTACCTCCGCCAATGCATCTCGAATCACTTCAATATCGCCGGGCGGCTTTTCAAGCGGGGCTTTATGCGCCCGAATGCTAGTAGCAACCTCATTCATATTGCATTCGAGTAAGGATTTATTAGTAACCCATTTGGCCATCTCATCGCCCGCAATGCCACCAAACACGGTTGAATTTGCCACGCCATTACCACCCAGTCGATTGGCTCCATGAACGCCACCAGTATCCTCGCCAGCTGCAAATAAGCCTGGCAAGTCAGTACTACAATCCGCCCGAAAGACGACGCCACCCATCATGTAATGGGCGGTTGGCACTACCTCCACCAAATCTTCGGCCAAATTAAAGCCGCTATCAGCGCAACGCTCAACCATACCCTTAAATAACTTACGCACAGTATCTGGACCCAAATGACTCATCTGAATATACACACCACCATTTGGTGTTGCCCGTCCAGCACGTATCTCGGAATTAATCGAGCGCGAGACAATATCGCGGGTTGCCCGCTCATTTCGGGCGTCGTAGTTACCCATAAATCGTTCTTTGTTGCCATTTAACAAGTAACCACCAGCGCCGCGCAAGCCTTCCTCCAATACGGTACCTGTCATGCGCGTGCCAGGCCCAGCTAATAGCCCCGTTGGATGAAACTGCACCATCTCCATATCCCGCAAGACTAGACCTGCGCGTAGTGCCATTGCAAGCCCATCACAGCTCTTATCACCTGATGGAGTGTGGTACTTGTACATTGTGGGGCCACCACCCGTAGCGAGTAATACAGCCTTAGCGCGAACCAAGGTAAATTCACCAGTCTGCATATCCAGCATTAAGACGCCTGCCAAGGATTTTCCATCTGCACTATGAATTAATTCAACCGCACGGTACTCCTCCAGGCGATGAATACCACGCGCCCATACCTGTTCTGCTAAGCGATTAATGATTTCAATTCCAGTTAAATCACCTTTATGTACAGTGCGGTCAAAGGTCTGGCCAGCAAAGGCTTTTTGATGAATCGTACCATCGGGATTGCGATCAAAAAAGCAACCCAGTTCGTTTTCTAACTCACGAATACGCTCAACTGCAATATTAGCTAATGTCCATGCTAAATCCTGATCACAAAGCCATTTGCCACCCTCAATCGTATCCATAAAGTGACGCTCAACCGAATCACCCTCTGCAAGCGCCACGTTGTAACCGCCCTGCACCATTCGGGTACATCCGCATTTTCCTAAAAGACCTTTAACTGCGATGGTGATATGTAGCTTGGGGTTTGTTTGATGGGCGTGAAGCGCCGCAAAAAGGCC
>NZ_NCFJ01000464.1:0-1965 GCF_002281105.1 Polynucleobacter sp. 35-46-11 | reverse complement strand
GAATGGCTATCCAGAGAGTAGCATGTGGTTGCCTGGTTTGCTCATAGCAATTGAACTGCTTTTGCAGGGCTGGTCATTGCTTTTCTTGGGCTTAGCTGCACGTTCATTGACTAAGTAATGGTGAGGGATGTATTCATACATTAAAGCGTTATGGCAATGAAAAAAACTGATCTCTATAAGAACCTTGCGTTGACTACCGCTCAGCGTATGAAGAATGCCAAGAAGGTGCCTAAGCCTGGCGCAGCTGAGAGTGTTGCTAAGACCAAGAAGGAGCTCGCTAGTAGTAATCCTATGCTCGCGTCTTTAATGAGTAAGGCTAAACCTAAGTAGCTTTTAATCACTCTTGAAGCAAGCCTCTCCACTATTACTGATTGATCTACTTAAGGTCTTTGCGGCATTTGTCATCATCCTGCATCACCTTGCTAGCTATGGACAGATTGCATTAGATGCACGAGCATTTTTGCCCGGCATCATGGACTGGCTATTTGAGTATGGAAGTTTTGCAGTGCAAATCTTTTTGGTGATGGCAGGGTACTTGGCCACGCAATCACTAACCCGATTTGCAAATGAAAAATTTAGCAGTCAGAAATTACTGCGAGTCATCATTAATCGCTATCTTCGCTTGTTTGCACCCTACGTCGCCGCTTTGATTTTTACCATTTTTTGCGCCTGGATAGCTCGCCATTGGGTAAATGATGAGTTCGTTGGTGAGCAAGAGACGCTGGGTCAATTTGTGGCACACCTGTTTTTTCTGCAGGGCATTTTAGGCTTAGACTCGATTTCTGCTGGCGCTTGGTATGTCGCGATTGACTGGCAACTCTACTCAGTACTAGCGATATTGCTCATTTCTTTTTCTTCGTATCAAACCTTAATTTGGTTGCTCAGCATTGTTGCGGTGAGCTCCTTGCTGTACTTCAATCGCTCGGCGCAGTACGAGTCTTACTTCATTTGTTTCTTGGGCTCTTACACCTTGGGTATGTTGGCCTATCTTGCCAAGAACTATTCGGACCAAAAGATCAGAGTCTTAGCAAAACTGCTGATCGTCGTCATTGGTGTAGTGATTGCAGTCTCTTCTTTGCAGGAGGCGTGGGGAAGAAATATATTGGCCTGGTTTGTAGCCTTACTTCTATTGCTTTGGGGTGACGCTAGCTATCCTACTTTGCGTCAAGGTGGAATGAATGCCAAAAGAGTGTTCTTACGGGCAATTGCTTGGGCAAGCCCACGCTCTTACTGCGCCTTCTTAATCCACTTTGCATTTATTTTGTTGGCGAACACTATTTATATAGCCTGGGGCTTACACGCTCATGCTAGTGGCTCTATTGCTATTGGCCTGATGCTAATGGTGGTGTTATGTAGTGTGGTCGCCGCTAACTATTTATATCGCTGGGTAGAGATTCCTGCTACTAAGCTCAAGGTCTGAGTGCTAAATCAAATTCCCATATCCTTGAGGACGCGGAAGATTTCTCGATAAGCCTTAGGTGGCTTATTGCTTTCTTTTTCTTTGCGCGCGTTGCGAATGAGGGTGCGCATATTCTGAATATCCATATCGGGATATTGCTCAATCATTTTGGTGAAAGCTGCATCATCGGCGATCAGTCGATCGCGATAAGACTCTAAATGGTGAAGCTTGGCAGTCTCTGCTTTGCTAACACCCTGGATTGCATCTAGACGCTTCTGAATGGCATCTAGTTCCTCTTCATCTAAAAAGCGCATCAGTTTGCCAAGGTATTGTTTATGGCGACGTATGGCTTCAAAACTTTTGATTTTGTTAGTTTCAGCAATCGCAGCTTTAATCACCTCATCTAGCGGAATAGTCTTTAATGCATCGCTACTGAGTGCAGCCAGAACCTCCGCCAATTTCTGGCGCTCTGTCATTTGGCGCTTGAGCTCTGACTTGCTAGGACCCTCATCAAGATCTTCTTTCTTGGGGGTACGGTTCTTTTCATTAACGTGCATGGGGCTATT
>NZ_NCFJ01000463.1:0-1966 GCF_002281105.1 Polynucleobacter sp. 35-46-11 | reverse complement strand
AGCAGCGACTGAGCAAGCAATGCGTATTGCTCAAGATCGTTTGACCTATTGGACTGGTGTTGGCGCGCAGATCTCTCCAACAGTAGTTCGTTTAATCAAAAACAATCCTGCAGTCTAAAGACTTCAAATCCAAAGACTTTCTCTTCATGATGAAGTCTTTGGTAGCAGAATTTACTGGTAGTGTTATTTGGGGAGTTGAGGTGGCTTCAATATGAATACACCTTCCCTAGATGATTTGATTGAGCTCGGTGCAGTTCAGGACGCTCAAGGCTTACAGGGTCAGATTAAGGTTCGCCCTCATTCCTCTGATCCCGTAGCACTCTTATCTAGCAAAGAACTTTGGTTATCTCTCATTCCTCGTCGGAGTGCGGGTGTTGCTGCGTCTCATGAGCAGGCTTCATTAGAGCTTTACAAGGTGAAGCAGGCCAAGATGCATAGCGGTACCGTAGTGATCGCTTTAGATGGCATCACCGATCGTGATCAGGCCGAGGCTTTAAAAGGTGCTCGCATCTTAGTTGCACGCGAAGTATTTCCAAAAGCAGGCAGCGATAGTTATTACTGGGTCGATCTGATTGGTTGTAAAGCAATTAATCTCGAAGGCGAGAGTCTGGGTGAGGTGATTGACGTGAATGATAATGGCGCCCACGGAATCATTGCTCTTGGCGATCCAGAAACTAAGACAGTAAAACAGTTAGTGCCTTTCGTAAAAGAAGCAGTGCAAAACGTGGACATAGCCAATAGACTTATTACTCTAGATTGGCAGCCTGACTGGTAGTAGGCTCTAAGCTAAAAAAGCAACTGATCTTTCATTTCCAATATGCGCTTTGATGTAGTCACCTTATTTCCTGAAATGTTCTCTGCATTAACGCAGTGGGGTATCACTGGTCGCGCCTGTGAGCAAGGTCTCGCTAAGGTCAATCTCTGGAATCCTCGGGATTATTGTTCCGATCCACGTAAGACTGTGGATGATCGTGCCTATGGTGGTGGTCCTGGCATGGTGATGATGGCAAAACCATTGGAAGACACGATATCTGCTGTTAAAGCAGTTCATCAAGCTCAAAATATTACTTCTGGGCCAATTTGCCTCTTGGCACCGCAAGGGGAGGTCTTTTCTCAGAAGATAGCGACAGATATCCTAAATTACGGTAATTTAACCTTTATTTGTGGTCGATATGAGGCTGTTGACCAGCGCTTTATTGATCGGAATGTTGATTTACAGCTCTCAATGGGTGATTTTGTGGTTTCTGGTGGTGAATTACCCGCCATGACGATGCTGGATGCGGTTATTCGCCTCATTCCAGGGGCCTTAGGGGATGGGGAATCTGCCATCCAAGATAGCTTTATTAATGGCCTTTTGGACTATCCGCACTACACCCGCCCTGAAATATATGAAAATTTATCTGTCCCAGACGTGCTTTTGGGCGGACATCACGCTAAAATAGCGGATTGGCGTCGGCAGAAGTCTTTAGAGCTGACGTTCAAGCTTAGACCTGATTTAATTAAATCAGCAAGAGCAAATGGGTTGCTAAGTAAAGAAGATGAGCAATTTCTTCGAACGCTGTAAGTAATTATGGTTTTGAATGAAGTGTTTGTGTTTTGATTTAGTGAAATGGTTTTAACTGCATCCTCTGTCTGGTCCGTCGATGAAAATCTCGGGATTAAACGCTGACAAGATGTTTAAGGATTAATAATGAATTTGATCGAAAAAATTGAGCAAGAAGAAATTGCTCGCTTAAGTGCTAACAAAGTACTTCCTACTTTTGCTCCTGGCGACACAGTAGTTGTTGGTGTAAACGTAGTTGAAGGTACACGTAAGCGTACCCAAGCCTTTGAAGGCGTTGTGATTGCTAAGCGCAATCGCGGACTCAATTCCAGCTTTATCGTTCGCAAGATTTCATCTGGCGAAGGTGTAGAGCGTACATTCCAAACTTACTCACCATTGATCGCTAGCATTGAAGTGAAGCGT
>NZ_NCFJ01000462.1:0-1967 GCF_002281105.1 Polynucleobacter sp. 35-46-11 | reverse complement strand
GTTTAAGTCTTGTTGATGATTTGGTTTACGCTTACAGCCAATTATTGGTTAAGCTTAAAGCCAAGGGTATCGACTGGGTACAAATCGACGAACCCGCCTTGGTGTTAGACTTGCCTTCAGAATGGAAACAAGCCTATCAAGCCGCTTACTTTACCCTGAATCAAACAGGCATTAAATTGCTATTAACCACCTATTTTGGCGGCTTGAACGACAACTTCCGCACAGCCATTGAACTTCCTGTCGCTGGTGTGCATTTAGATGTAACACGAGGCAGCATCAGCGAAGCGATTCAAGCCGCTGATTGGTTAAGGGGAAGCCAAATTTTATCAGTGGGTGTTGTCGATGGTCGCAATATTTGGGTCAACGACTTAGAACAGAGCCTAAGGCAACTACGCCCATTACGTGAAAAATTGGGCAATCGCTTATGGGTTAGTGCTTCTTGTTCATTACAACACGTCCCTGTTAGTCTTGCGCCTGAGCAAAGCCTGCCCAAAGAAGTGCACAGCTGGTTTGCTTTTGCACAAGAAAAGCTCACTGAAATTCGCGCCTTGCAAGTTGCTCTTACGAGTGGTGATGAAGCGGTTGCAGATATTTTGTCCGACAATACCGCTCGCATTCGTTCACGCCGCCTTTCCCCCCATACCAGCAACCCAGCGGTGAGAGAACGCCTTAAACAATGTGATGAATTGGGTGTTGACCAACGTCATGGTAACTTTGAACTGCGCAAACGACTACAACAAGAACGCTTTAACCTACCCTTGCTCCCCACCACCACCATTGGTTCTTTTCCACAAACCGCCGAAATTCGTGCTGCTCGCGCCGCCTTTAAGCAAGGCAAACTTTCACAAGCCGACTACGAAACAGCCATGAAAGCAGAAATTGAATTGGTGGTACGAGAACAAGAGGCTTTAGGGATCGACGTGTTGGTGCACGGAGAGCCTGAACGCAATGATATGGTCGAATATTTTGGTGAACAGTTAGAAGGCTACTGCTTTACGCAATTTGGTTGGGTACAATCCTACGGTTCTCGCTGCGTGAAACCCCCCATTATTTTTGGTGACGTTACCCGACCAAAACCGATGACCGTTGCTTGGAGTGCTTACGCACAAACCCTAACCAACAAACCGATGAAAGGTATGTTATCGGGTCCTATCACGATGTTGCAATGGGCATTTGTGCGTGACGATCAATCGCGCGAACTGACTGCCATGCAAATTGCTTTTGCCCTGCGCGATGAAGTGAATGATTTAGCCAATGCGGGTATCGGTATTATTCAAATTGATGAACCCGCTATTCGTGAAGGCCTACCCTTGCGCAAAAAAGACTGGGCTAACTATTTGGCATGGGCGACAAAAGCCTTCCGAATCACAGCCAGTGGCGTAGAAGACTGGGTGCAAATTCATACCCACATGTGCTATAGCGAATTTAACGATATTCTGCCCGAAATTGCCAGCATGGATGCCGATGTCATCACAATCGAAACCTCTCGTTCGGATATGGAGTTATTGCGTGGTTTTGGCGAGTTTGCTTACCCCAACGACATAGGACCTGGCGTTTACGATATCCATTCGCCGCGTGTGCCACCTGTGAGTGAAATGCTTAACCTGCTCGAAAAAGCACTTAAAGTTTTTCCACTCGATAAGTTGTGGGTAAACCCAGACTGTGGATTAAAAACACGCAAATGGCCAGAAACCAAGGCTGCTTTAGCGAATATGGTGATTGCTACAGAGCAGTTGCGACAAAAACACAGCCAGTGATATATCGCTACCCCTGAAAACTCACTTAGTGGCGTTTTTAGGGATTCAATTTGTTTTACCGCTTGTGGAGGAGATTAAAACAATCAGTGACAGATTGTTTTGTTAAAGCTTTTCCACAAGACACTCCCTAACTTCTTACCGCGTTTTCTTAGTGATGCCATTTGATGCAATTCCTAGTGTTTTTTTGATGTAATGATACCAATGGAATTA
>NZ_NCFJ01000461.1:0-1971 GCF_002281105.1 Polynucleobacter sp. 35-46-11 | reverse complement strand
ATTGGCATAGTAAATCAACCTTTCATCCAGATGTTTATAACCATATATTGGCAAATGGCTGACATCTTCAGCAAACCATTTACTAATCAGCGGCAATGACTCATAACGATAATCGAATACTTTAGCTTCGGCAAACGTATAAAATAATGCATATCCCACTGGCATTAGAATTGATAATCCTAGTATTATTTTCTTTAGGCGATTACCCGCTTTATGGAATATCTCACTCAGTTTGTAACCCAGTAAGATGGCGAATATTGGGTAAACAGGTAATAGGTATTTTGCATGTTTATCGCTAAAAGCTGTGTAAATCAGAAAAGGCACCAGCAATCCAATCAGTAAACTGGTAGTGACTTCATGTTGCTTCCACCGGCGTAATGTCGCAATAGGGCTGATAAGCATTAGAAAAAATACTGGGAAAAAATCAGCCGCAATCCATAAAATATAGTTGTAAATTGGCTCACCGGTATTTCCATAAATTTTGGTTACCATGTCTTTTTGAACTATTGTCTGCCATATGTCATATCCCATTTTCCAAGTGACGGCAAAATACCAAGATGAACCCACCGTCAGAAAAATTAACCACCCGATTGGGTCGCGGAGTACCTGCCACAGACGAGGTTTACGTTGATACAGCGCACAGATCAAAAGCGGCAATGTAACAAATAAAAGCGCTATAGGGCCTTTGGTAAGTACTGCCAACCCTAACAAAAAATAGCTTAAAAGTAGCCATTTCCTACCAACTTCTTCATATGTATATTTGAATGCGCAAATCAGCGAACTAAAGCACAGAAAAGACAAAAGCATTTCTATACCAGCCTGACGTCCGAGCATGGAAAATCCTGCATTCGCAATGACAATTTGCAAGGCAAACAAAGCTGCCCAGGCACCATAATGACGTCTTGTATACACAAAAACGAGCATTGCAGTAGCAAAGGCAGACAGAGCTGATGGGAGACGTGCTGTCCATTCGTTCACCATGCCGAAGAGATGTGAAAGCGTGGCAGATAACCAATACAGAAGGGGTGGTTTGGTGATGTAAAGTTCACCATTCAACTTCGGCAATAACCAGTCACCATCTTTGATTATGTTGGCGGCAGGGATTGCTCTGCGTGCTTCATTAAATGACAAGAAAGGAATGTTACCTAACCCCCAAAAAAACACTGCTATCCCTAACAAAATTGTCGCTATCAGGAGTGCGCGATACAAATTCGAGTTATCTCGTTGCATTATTTAATCTCTTTAATGCATCGAGTGTTCAAGTCCATGCACTCTCGTGCAAGTTCATGAGATGAGACGGTCGTAGCGTGGCTATTATAAAAGTCAATTTTAAGCTTACTGGCGTTGGCTTGTAATCTAACGAATCCATAACCTTCATTAAAAAACCGCAAGTCTTCTGATTTTCCTTTTTGTGCATACAAGCTTTTGCCACCCGCGCCATTAACAATATAATTGGGTTCACTATCTTTCACGATTAACTGCTGATTATGATCATGACCTGATAGATAAATGTCTACCTTAGCTTCTTGCAGTGCAGGTAGAAGTATACTTTTTAGATCTGATTTATCTTTGAAATGCTTGCCAAAGCTACGAATCGTATGATGTCCAGCAACTATTTTCCAAATGGGCTGTACTGGAGTATTAATAAATTGCTCGCGTACATATTTGGCTTGTACAGACATTTCATCCGCTGATGCATTTGTATCTAGATAAACGACACGGAGCAACGGACGTCCATTGATGTTGCCAAAATCACTATGATAAAAGTGTGCAGGCATACGCCAACGGTTTGAACCTAATTCTTTTTTAGAATATTCAATCTCCGGATGTGTTGCAGGATTCATGGATAAGTCTTTATCATGATTACCTAAGATTGCATAAAACGGCACAGTGCTTAGATAGGCGCCTGAATATACTTCTTCAAACATCGTTTTCCATTCAGGGCTGTTTTCAGTCAATTTTTTGTCGATG
>NZ_NCFJ01000460.1:0-1973 GCF_002281105.1 Polynucleobacter sp. 35-46-11 | reverse complement strand
AGAGCTTCGCGCACTTCGTCAAGCTTGAATGGCTTGATGATTGCGGTAATTAATTTCATACGTTTCTCCGTTTAGAGGAAGGAATTAGAAAGTTTTGGTAAGGGAAACAATCCCAGTTGCACCACCTAAGTTTTTGCCGTTATATGACCAATACTCAGATTTAGCATTCGTATCAATATAGGCCGCAGATAGGGAGAGTCCAGCACCGAAATCTTTAGTTAAACCCAGTTTCCAGTCGGTGTAGCTTAAGTTACTAGAGTTAGATACACCATTTACAGAGCCAGCAATTGATTGATAGCCAACATGGCCATTTACAGAAATACCCCAAATTCCTGTGTCGTAATTCACTGTTAAATCAGGATAGTAAGAGCCAGTACTTTGTTGGATTCCAAAAAGAGTTGTTGCAGCATAGGATATTTTTGCAAATCCAGTAACTGGGCCATAGGTAAAGTTTTGGGCAACATAAATTTCTGTTGTATTAGGGCTAGTTGCTAAAGTTGGGCCGCCTTTCATTGGATAGTAGTACTGAAGAACACCAATATCAGAAGCAAAACCTTCTGCAATTAAATCCTTCTTAAAGCCAGCATAAAAATCCATTTCCAATGGCGCTGAAACACCTGGGTTGAAATCGCTTATCCAGCTAATTGAACTGTTCCAGTTACCGATGTAGAGGCCGCTATCATGGGCATAATCAAAACCACCTTGTATCGCGGGTTGGAAATTGGACTGACTAAGACCACGATAGCGATACTCGTTAACAACTGTCACGTTTGCAGCAATCGGGCTGCCTGCATCTTCAGGATTTGTTGGGGTATCTGCTGCGAATGCTGCTGCGGCAAATAAGCCAGTAGCTGCTAGAGCAATAGCTGTCTTTTGAATGGTTTTCATGTGTTACTCCTTGCTGTGTGTAATTAAAAAGGGATAAATGCTTATTGCATGGAGTGATCATGAATCTCGGCAAGCCTCGTAATTTCTGGTGATTCACCGAATTAAGGCTTATGCCCTAAATTAGTGCATCAATTTGCACCATTTCAGTACTTTTTGCTGCAATCGCAGCATTTTTGGGTGTTTTTGCATCTTTTTGGCCCTAGAACTTAAAATAGGGCATGTATCTTTTATGCAACTAATTCAGAACGGCGGGCAGCGCAATGCAAAAACCAGGCGAAATCCTAGAGCAAATCCAGCGGATTGCTAGCGATATGCAAAACAAGGTTGGTGACGCAATTCGTAATTCACCAGCTCAAGAGATTGAAAAAAATGTTCGGGCGATGATGAATCAGGGATTTCAAAAAATGGACTTGGTTACCCGCGAAGAATTCGAGCTGCAATCCAAAGTATTAGCCAAGACCAGGGAAAAATTAGAGGCTCTAGAAGCTAAAGTTACTGCGCTAGAAAAATCCTAAAGTAAATTTTTGCCTTACTCAGGATGAAATTCATCAAAGAAGTTGGCGTACATTTCTTCTAGAAAAAACTTTTTTGCCTCTATACGCGCTGGCGCAGTATGTAAAACAGATATTTGGTAAATACGAATTCCACCATCAGCAGCTGCTCTAGTGATCCAGCGAACACGCATAGACTGCTCAGAGGCTCCCGTAGAGGAAAACTCTAAAAAATAATCTTTTGTTGGCAATTTTTGGCGACTAGTGGTTTGATAAAAAGCATCTGTACTGATATCGCCTTGTGAGCTTGTATTGGCCCTCTTAAAAAGATTGCTCTGTAATTGCTCAAGCAACTTTGCTTGTAATGGAATTTGATCTTTACTTAAGGTAACGGTACTCACTGAGTAAATATCATCATCAATTTTGACTGCCTCGAGTGATTGAGGGATTGCTTGGCCCTCATAAGGCAAGCGTCGATCCATCTTCTCAGGTTTGCCAGGAAATAAAGCGTTGTAACCCTCTTGCGGAGATTGCACTGTGCGCCAATCTAACTTGGGGCTACAAGCGACAAGCATCAATACTGCCGTCAACAAT
>NZ_NCFJ01000459.1:0-1974 GCF_002281105.1 Polynucleobacter sp. 35-46-11 | reverse complement strand
TAAAGCCACCTGTCTTAGCCAGCGCAAAGCGCTCCAAGAACGGTGCTTCGTTGAACAGCATGGTGAGGTTGGCGGCAAAACGGGGCATTAGATTCCTTTGAGTTCAATCAATGCAAAAGAATTGATGTTATCAAAGAAGCTAATAAATTTCTGTGGGCAGCCAGGGTTGTCACTTTAAGTGAAATTTGGCATAAAAATACGCTAATATCACCATAGAAATACTTAATATTAAGGAAAGTTATGAAAATTAAATTCGCCCCAATTGCTATCGTAGCCGCCGCTTTATTGGCAGGTCCAGCATTAGTGATGGCTCAAACACCTGTTGCGAATGCAATAGTTGTTGATGCAGCCGTAACCAACAACATTTTCCAGTTATACGAAGGTAAGGTTACCAAGATTGATAAGAAAACGCGCACGATTTATTTTAAAAACAATGAAGGTGAATCTAAGTTTGTCGCTGGTCCTGAGATCAAGAACTTCGATCAAATTAAAAAAGGTGATCGCCTAAATGTTACCTATCAACTTGCTGTTGCGATTGAGCTAATTAAAACTAAGAGTGATGGCATTCGCAGCAAGGTAGAAACTTCATCTGAAGTAGCCTCAAAGCCAGGTGAAAAGCCAACGCGTACTATCACCAATACAACAACTATCATTGCTGACATTATTGATGTCGATCGTGCTAAAAAATTAGTATCGGTTAAAGGGCCAAGTGGCAAAGTTACCGTAGTAACAGTAAAGAACCCTCAACTCCTAGCTGACGTGAATGTAGGTGAACAAGTTAAGGTCATTTATTTTGATGCGATGGCTGCATCAATTACGACGCCTAAGAAGAGGTAAGGTATAAAGTAACTCGTTGTAAATGCAGGGATCTCATTTGAGCATTCGCATCTTATGGGTCCTTGCGCTCTTAGTCTTGCTCTCAGCATGCGCTAACACTACCCGCCCAGGAGCAGTAGGCATAAATCGCTCCCAATTCATGATGGCCTCTTCTGAAGACGTCAATCGCCTCTCTGCAGTGAGCTATAACGAGCAGAACCAGAAAGCAAAAGAAAAAAATATACTGGTCACATCTGGACCTACTTATGAGCGCTTGAAGTTGATTGCGAATCGGTTGATCCCACAGACCGAGGCATTTCGTGACGATACAAGGCAGTGGGATTGGAGGTTAACGCTGATTGATTCCCCTGCGCTCAACGCTACTTGCGCACCAGGCGGAAAAATTACTTTCTACACTGGGATTATTGAGCAGTTGAATTTAAATGACGATGAAATTGCTGCCATCATGGGGCATGAGATTGCCCATGCACTGAGGGAGCATGGTAGAGAACGCGTATCCCAAGCTGCAGCGCAAAATGTACTAGTCAATATTGCTATGGCTGTGGCAGGTCCCTATGGTTCTGCAGTCAGCGCCGCCAATCAAGTTGCTCAATATGCAATCGTTTTGCCCAACTCGCGAGAAAATGAGTCTGAGGCAGATGCCATTGGATTGGAGCTTGCGGCAAGAGCGGGCTATAACCCCATGGGAGCAATTAGTGTTTGGCAAAAGATGCTGAAGGCAACAAAAGATAAAAGCCCCCCAGAATTTTTATCTACCCATCCTTCTGGCGAAACCCGCATAGAGCAATTAACAGCACTAATGCCATCGGTTGAGCCTCTGTACAAAGCGGCGCCAAAACCAGCGCCTACTAAGAAGCTCTAAGAAGGATTTTATTGGAAAGAAAAAAGCCCCTTATGCAGGGGCTTTTTAAACTTACTTGGCGGAGCGGACGGGACTCGAACCCGCGACCCTCGGCGTGACAGGCCGATATTCTAACCAACTGAACTACCGCTCCAATACAGCGAGTGCTACTTGTGTCACTACTTACTACTCACAACTAGCCAAAAAATTTGGCGTCCCCAGGGGGATTCGAACCCCCGTACTCACCGTGAAAGGGTGATGTCCTAGGCCTCTAGACGATGGGGACCTGGACTACT
>NZ_NCFJ01000458.1:0-1982 GCF_002281105.1 Polynucleobacter sp. 35-46-11 | reverse complement strand
AGGGCGCGTTAATTCTTCCACATCTAGGCCGCGCAATAGCGTCATTAATTGGAATGCTTTAGCTGTAGGAATCAGCTCACGTGCTTCGCGAACCATATATTTTTCTGCTAGCAAGCCTTCAATAATCGCCGCACGGGTTGCGGGAGTTCCTAAACCCTTTTCAGCCATGGCTTCACGCATCTCATCATCATCGACCCATTTACCCGCACTTTCCATAGCGGATAGCAAGGTTGCCTCGGTATAGCGAGCAGGGGGTTTGGTTTTTAATGGGATGGCGGAGATAGATTCAGTTTGTACGGTTTCACCCTCTTGTACAGCCACCAACTCATCATCTGCTTGGTTGGATCGGCCATAGACAGTTAGCCAACCTGGGGATACTAGAACACGGCCCTCGGTTTTAAAGTGATGCCCTGACGCTTCGGTAATGCGAGTGGTGACGCGGAACTCGGCAGCAGGGTAAAACACCGCCAAGAAACGACGAACAACCAAGTCATACAACTTTTGCTCTGGCTCACTGAGACTCTTTGGGGACTCTAAGGTTGGGATGATCGCAAAGTGATCAGAAATTTTTGAATTGTCAAAAATACGTTTGTTTGGTTTGATCCAGCCATATCCAGCTTTTGCCTTTGGATCTTTAGGATCGCCCTGCAAAATTTGTTTAGCAAATGGACGATATTCTGATGAGTTCTCAGCCAGGTTCTCCATGGTCTGCTTCACGGTGTCCAAATAATCTTCGGGCAAAGCTTTGGCATCTGTACGCGGATAAGTAAGCACCTTATGGCGCTCGTAAAGTGCTTGGGCCAGACCCAAGGTATTTTTAGCGGAGAAGCCAAAGCGTGCATTGGCCTCACGTTGCAAACTAGTTAAATCAAACAATTGGGGCGCTAGCTGAGTTGCTGGCTTGGCCTCTTCTTTGACGCTCGCTTTTTTATCGCGACAGGCAGCCACAATGCTTTGTGCGGCAGCTTCACTCCAGAGGCGATTCTCGCGCGCATCTGGAGCAGCAACATCTTTTTTAAACTTCGGATCAAACCAGCGGCCTTCATATACGCCAGCTGCAGCAATAAATTCGGCCTTAACTTCCCAATAGTCTTTAGAGACAAATTTACGAATTAGTTCTTCGCGCTCTACAACGATTGATAAGGTTGGCGTTTGTACTCGACCAACTGTCGTTAAAAAGAATCCACCACTCTTACTATTAAATGCAGTCATTGCGCGAGTGCCGTTAATGCCAACCATCCAATCTGCTTCAGAGCGGCAACGTGCTGCATCTGCTAGAGGCTGCATGTCGGCATCACTACGCAGCGAAGCAAAGCCATCACGAATCGCTGCCGGGGTCATAGATTGCAGCCAAAGACGCTTAATGGCCTGTGGCGCTTTCGCATGCTGTGCAATCAAGCGGAAAATTAATTCACCTTCACGCCCCGCGTCACATGCATTTATAAGCTGATTGATATCTTTGCGCTTAATCAGCTTTTGCAATACCTTGAGGCGCGATTCAGTTTTGGCAATCGGGCGTAAATCAAAATAGGGCGGCACAACGGGTAGGTTTGCAAACGACCATTTGCCACGTTTGACATCAAATTCTTCCGGGGCAGCAATTTCTAATAAGTGGCCCACCGCAGAAGAGATGACAAAGTCATCGCTCTCGAAATAGTCCTCATATTTAGTGAAGCCTCCTAAAGCCTTGGCAATGTCATTCGCAACAGAAGGTTTCTCCGCAATGATGAGCGCCTTAGGGTGATCCATGCTTGAAGTTTTTGAGCTGCTTTTTTTGGTAGTTGCTTTAGTTGCCACGCGTTTTGCCTAAATTTGAGCTTGAAATCATGTTTTATTGGGTGCAAATAGGATGCCTAATTAAGCCCATTTTTGGGCCAATCTTTCCTACACCCCTTTTTTATTATTAACCGATAAATTAACAAAAGTCCAAAATCCTCATATTTTGGGGTTTTGGAATGCGCTTGTAATGCCTTAAATTTTCC
>NZ_NCFJ01000457.1:0-1984 GCF_002281105.1 Polynucleobacter sp. 35-46-11 | reverse complement strand
AAATACGGCAGATCCAATGTCGCAGCCTTCCCGGCACCAATAAAGTTGGAGCACAGCAGGACTACGACAAAGGCTGTCAGTATGAGGTCGTAGTAGCGGTGGTGGCGTCTGGGTGCGTCCATCAAACAAGAAAAAAATGGATAATGGAAAGAGAATATCTGCAATCAAGGAATTTCACAGAGTGCAGATTAAAAACCAAGATAGGACAACAAAGAACCATGAGCAAAGCTAGTTTTAATTGGGCAGACCCCCTACTCCTCGATACACAATTAAGCGAAGATGAGCGCATGGTGCGTGACGCTGCTGCTGAATATGCTCAGGGTCGTTTAATGCCGCGCATTCATGATGCCTATCGCAATGAAACTACTGATCCAGCCATCTTCCGTGAAATGGGTGAGCTTGGTCTTTTAGGCATCACCATTCCCGAAGAATATGGTGGCGCAAATCTCAATTACGTTTCTTATGGATTGATCGCACGTGAAATTGAGCGCGTGGACTCTGGATATCGTTCCATGATGAGCGTGCAATCATCCTTAGTCATGGTTCCTATTAATGAGTTTGGCAGTGAGGCTCAAAAGCAAAAATATTTGCCCAAACTCGCTACTGGTGAATGGATTGGTTGCTTTGGATTAACTGAGCCAAATTTTGGCTCGGATGCGGGCGGCATGATCACGAGAGCCAAGAAAGTTCCTGGAGGCTTCTCGCTTACTGGCTCCAAGATGTGGATTTCCAACTCCCCAATTGCAGATGTATTTGTGGTGTGGGCTAAAAATGATGAAGGCTTGATTAGAGGCTTCATTTTAGAAAAAGGCATGAAGGGCTTATCTGCCCCGAAGATCAGCGGCAAGATGGGTCTACGCGCTTCTATTACTGGCGAAATCGTGATGGATGAAGTATTTGTCCCGGCTGAAAATGAATTCCCAGAAATTACTGGCCTCAAGGGTCCATTTACCTGCCTGAACTCAGCACGTTACGGTATTGCTTGGGGCACCCTTGGTGCTGCTGAATGGTGTTGGTACGCCGCACGCCAATACACCATGGATCGCAAGCAGTTTGATCGCCCACTTGCAGCCAATCAGCTCATTCAAAAGAAATTGGCTGACATGCAAACTGAAATCACGCTCGCTCTTCAAGGTTGCTTACGCTTAGGTCGCATGAAGGATGAGGGTATTGCGGCTCCAGAAATCACCTCCATGATGAAACGTAATTCCTGCGGTAAATCTTTGGATGTAGCTCGTTTAGCTAGAGATATGCATGGTGGAAACGGCATCTCAGATGAGTATGGCGTAGTGCGTCATATGCTGAATCTGGAGGTCGTCAATACCTATGAAGGTACGCACGATATTCACGCCCTTATCTTAGGTCGTGCACAAACCGGAATTCAGGCTTTTAGTTAAAGGCCAGTCTTGGTGATGAGGTCGTTTGCAGTTTGTGTAAAGGCTTCATCACTGTCATTTTCAAGCTCTACGAAATGGTCTTGGCGATAGCTTGGAAAGTTACGAACAATAGAAGATTGGTAGGATGGGTCGTAATGCATCACCAATAATTCTTCCACCAATCTCTCAAAATCTCCTGTATCAATTGCCTCATGCCATTTGGCAATTTGCTCCTTGCCATAACGCGATGTCAGTAAGCCCAATTTTTGTTTAAAGCTCTCGGGATTAGATAAAAAATGTCGGTACTCACGTAGAAGCCAAGAAACGCGCGTAGTAGTACTTGAGCGAAGCTCAATACATTTGCCTGCACGGATGCGCTCCATCAATGGATCCGGAATATGTAAGCCACCCACCTTTTTGCTTTCTGACTCAACAAAAACAATCTTGGATGGATCCAGTGAATTAAATGCATTCCACAGATTCGTCTCAAAGCCTTTTTGAGATGGCTGATCAATATTCGGCTCATTACCCAATACTGAGCCACGATGAATAGCCAAGCCCTCAAGGTCAACTATCTGCTGACCCAGCAAGCCAATCTCCTGAAGAAT
>NZ_NCFJ01000456.1:0-1986 GCF_002281105.1 Polynucleobacter sp. 35-46-11 | reverse complement strand
AATTGAGCCGCTCTCATTTGCGCTAGCAGTATTGATTGTTTTGTGCGCATTCTTTATCTTTGGGGTGTCAGGATTTGGTTCCTCAATAGTGGCAGTCCCTTTACTGGTGCAGATGTACCCATTAAAGGTAGTTGTGCCAATGATGGTTTTAGTAGACATTTGTGCTTCCTTATATGTTGGCAGGAAGTCCTCCGGTGATGCTGATATTGCCGAGCTTAAATGGCTTTTTCCTTTTAGCGTCTTGGGGATGTTCTTAGGAATATTTCTGCTGGTTAAGTCGCCCAGCGAACCCTTACTGCTGATTCTTGGATTATTTGCTGCAGTCAATGGAGTAAGGGTTCTTATTAAAAGGAATGTTGAAACCAGAGACCCCATTAGTAAATGGTGGGCCTTACCCCTTGGATTTTTAGGGGGCGCCTTTACTGCACTCTTTGCTACCGGTGGGCCACTCTACGTTTCTTATCTAGGCCTTCGTATTAATAATCCCAAAGTATTGCGTGCAACAATGGCATTTGCGATCTTCATGTTGACCTTCTTACGACTTATTCTGATGTTGGTAACGGGATTGATATTAAGCTGGGAAGTAATTGGTTTGGCAGTACTGTTGATGCCAGTGGCTTTTTTGGGAATATGGACTGGCACACATGTCCATACCAAACTGAGTAATGCCATGATGCGTATGGCATACGGTTTAATCCTGGTATTTGCTGGAGCCATACTATTAATTAGACAAATTACCTAGCGCGCAATAAAAAAGCGAGGACTCGTCCTCGCTTTTAAATGAAACCAAAGGTATTACTGAGTACTAATATTACGACCCTTAATCACCTTCTCCCAAACTCCTGATTCAGACTTAACTTGCGATTCAAAATCTTTCTGAGAATTCACTACCGCTGTTAAGCCGTTAAGATCCAAACTCTTTCTCATAGCCTCGGAGCTTACTGCTTTGACAGTAGCGTTATAGATTTTCTCGGTAATCGCATTTGGAGTATTAGCTGGAGCTACCAAGCCGAACCAGCCAGTGCTCTCAAATCCCGGGATGCCAGCTTCGGCAACTGTTGGAACATCTGGTAGCTGCTGAACACGTTTAGCACTAGTAACTGCTAGCGGCTTAATTTGACCATTCTTAGCAAAGCCAGTCGCAGCGGTAAGATTGCCAACCATAAAGTCAATTTGGCCAGAAACAAGATCATTAATGGCAGCGGATTCGCCTTTATAAGGTACATGTGTTGCCGGAATTTTGGCTGCATAGGTGAGATTTTCTCCGGCCATATGCACTTGGCTTCCGATTCCAGCAGATCCAAAATTGAGATCTTTAGTTTTTGCATAAGCAATAAACTCGGCAAAATTCTTTACTGGTAGCTTTTTACTTACTGATAACAGCATTGGACCACTAGCCACGTTTGTAATGTAAACAAAGTCCTTCGCATAATCGACCGGTAATTTTTTATACAAATTAGGGTTAACGGTAAGCATGCTTCCAGATGCGAGCATGATGGTATAGCCATCAGCAGGGGACTGCGCTACGTACTCTGCAGCAATATTTCCTCCGGCACCGCCTTTGTTTTCAACAATGACGTTTTGACCGAGATCTTTTGTAAGTTGCTGAGCCAATAATCGACCTAAGATATCAGTCGTACCGCCAGCCGCAAATGGAATTATTAATTTGATTGGCTTTGTGGGCCATGACTGCGCTGCTGCTAGTTGCGGCATTGCCAAGGTAAGCGCGCCAGCAATTAAAACTAATCGCCTGCTGAACTTATATTTTTCAATCTTAAACATTGGTGACCTCCGTTAGTAATTTGATCTTTGTATTGGTGTTACTTAGACATCAAAAAAACTTTTATTGCTACTTACTAGTTGTATTTTTTATTACTGCCATCTCCCCCACTCATGATGTTATGCCACTTTGTATTCGTTGCACCGCACAATGAATTGGTTCTTGCAAGATATCTAAATCATCTATATGATTCAGATATGTTGTCT
>NZ_NCFJ01000058.1:0-11250 GCF_002281105.1 Polynucleobacter sp. 35-46-11 | reverse complement strand
GTGCACTCTCTAAACTGACATTCGCACGATTCAATAAGTTGCCCTGTAGTTGCTCTAATAATTTAGGTGCCAGTGTGGCTTGACCCCTACTCAAATGAATCGTACTCACTGAATAAATATCATCCTCAATTTTTACCGCCTCTAGAGTTTGTGGAATTTCTTGATTTTGATATGGGAGTTTGCGTTGAATCTTTACAGGCTTGCCTGGAAATAAAGCACTATAGCGATCTTGCGGAGACTGCACTGTCCGCCAATCTAGCTTGGGACTACAAGCAGAAAGTAGCAATGCAAGCGCTAGAACTACACCAAACTTACGGAGCATATGTTTAGACAACACCTGCACTATGTGCTTGTTGATCAGCATGGTAGCTAGATCGCACCATCGCACCCACGGCCGCATGAGAGAAGCCCATGGCATAAGCCTCTTCCTCAAAATGCTTAAACACATCTGGATGAACATATCGCTGCACTGGAAGGTGGTGGCCTGAAGGCGCCAGATACTGGCCAATAGTCAGCATGTCGATATTGTGCTCACGCATATCACGCATGACTTCTAAAATCTCTTCGTCAGTCTCACCCAATCCAACCATCAATCCACTCTTGGTTGGAATGTGGGGGAAGCGTTCTTTAAAGTCTTTCAATAGCTTCAGAGAGTGTGCATAGTCAGCACCAGGACGCGCCTGCTTGTACAAACGCGGTACGGTTTCTAAATTGTGATTCATGACATCGGGCAGACCTTGAGGTGCATGCTCAGAAAAAATATCTAAAGCCTTGTCTAGGCGACCACGGAAGTCTGGAACCAACACCTCAATACGGGTGCCTGGAGATAAATCACGTGATTGAGAAATGCAGTCCACATAATGCATGGCGCCACCATCGCGCAAATCATCACGATCAACGCTCGTAATCACCACATAATTGAGTTTTAAAGCGGCGATGGTGCGCGCTAAGTTGCCAGGCTCTTTGGTATCCAGCGGATCCGGTCTGCCGTGACCCACATCACAAAACGGACAACGACGCGTACATTTGTCACCCATGATCATGAAGGTAGCAGTGCCCTTACCAAAGCACTCACCAATATTGGGGCAGCTTGCTTCTTCGCAAACAGTTACTAACTCATTCTCACGCAGAATTTTTTTGATCTCAGAAAAACGTGAATTATTAGAGGCGGCCTTTACACGAATCCAATCAGGCTTTTTGAGCACCTGCTCTAGGGGCACGATCTTGATCGGAATACGCGCAGTTTTCTCGCTCGACTTTTGCTTTCGGGAAGCATCGTAATTCAGGTCTTGGCGACTATTGCTAGTGGCGGCAGTGTCGAGATCCGGCTTATTGGTGGTCATGATGAAGTCAGTTGCTTTTGCAAATGCCCTAAAAGGGTTTGGCTAATAATGTCTATATTGTCCTTGATCCCAAGGGTTTGCATATCAACCGTCCTTAAGCCCTCATACCCACATGGGTGAATACGGGAAAAAGCCTCTAAATCAGTCGATACATTCAGAGCAAGGCCATGATAGGAGCATCCTTTTGAGACTTTCAGGCCCAAAGCAGCAATCTTTGCACCCCGATACTCGGATGAAACTGGACTCTCCTGGGCAATATAAATACCAGGCGCACCAGCATGTCTTTCTGCCTGAATACCAAAATCTGCGAGGGTATCAATCAAAGCCTGCTCGATACGGGAGACGAGCTCTTTTACAAAAACTCCCAAACGCCTAAGATCGAGTAGAAGATACACCACGATTTGGCCGGGGCCATGATAAGTAATCTCGCCACCGCGATCCACCTGAACCAAGGGAATTTGATTGCTAGGGGAATGTAAATTACTCGCATCGCCCGCCAAACCCAAAGTGAATACTGGCGGATGCTCCAAAATCCAAATTTCGTCTGGAGTTTCAGCATTTCGCTGCTGCGTAAAATCGCGCATCGCTTGATAGGTAGACTCGTAATCAGCCACCCCTAAATTTTTTACTAAAAAACTCATGCAAATAATTTAGAGGACAACACTAACCAAAGGATGCGTGGATAAAGTGCGATACAGCTCATCTAATTGCTCGCGGCTGGTTGCAGTAATCGGCAAAGTAATACCTAGATAATTTCCATCTTTAGAAGGTCGTTGCTCAACCTTGCTCTCATCAAGAGTGGGGTCAAATTGACGGGCAATGTGCAAAATTGCTGGCAAGTATTCTGGATTGGTTTTACCCATCACCTTAATAGGAAACTCAGATGGATATTCGATAAGAGATTTTCTATCTTCAGTCATGTATTTGATCTTTCTAATTTGCTTGGTAGTTTATTGATTGCGATGATCAGGCATACCTAACCAAGCACCGGTGATGATGTTACGTATGCAATGTAGACGTCGGTGGAAAAAATGATCTGCGCCTGGCACTACCTGAACAGTTAATTCTTGAGGACGCGCCCAATCTAAGACATCGATCAAGGGAATAGTTTCATCCACCTCGCCATGAATCAAAATCGTATCGGCAGGTACAGGTGCCAAGACCCACTTACCTGCAGCACTTCCGACCATGACGAGTCGTTCAGCTGGGCGTCCAAGTTCTGACAAACGTTGCACTAAATGAGTCCCAACAAAACTTCCAAATGAGAAACCAGAAACGACTAAAGGCAAAGTATTTGCAGTCTGGGTCCACGCTTGTTGTGAGCTAGCTTCAAATTGATTCCAGCTTGAGGGAGTTCGCATCCAATCAGTGACATGCAGTAGATCTTCCATCTCGCCAATACCGTCATCATGCACACCAGCAGAAGCCCCTACGCCTCGAAAATTCGGACGAACACTGACGTAACCCAACTGATTAAAAGCACGCGCCATAGTTTGTGCGACTTTGTTATCCATCGTTCCACCCATTAACGGATGAGGATGGGCAACTAGGGCTAAACCCCTCACTAAAAAATCAGTATTCGTTTTTAACTCATCCGGTAGGTCAATCGACATTTCGATTTGACCCACAACACCATCAATATGAATGATTTTTGTACGGCTATTCATGGAAACGCTTTCTGAAATCTTTTTAAGCTAACTGCAAACGCTCTACTGGGCGCCCCTGCACTAAGTGTGACTGAATAATTTCTTCAATATCTTCAGTGTCGACAAATGTGTACCAAATACCCTCTGGATAAATTACTGCTACCGGTCCATCAGCGCAGCGATCTAAACATCCTGCCTTGTTTATGCGAATTTTTCCTGGGCCTGATAAACCCAACTCTTTCACACGACTTTTTGCATACTCAAATAATGCAAATGCATTATGACGATCGCAACAATCTTCGCCATTCTTACGCTGGTTTAGGCAGAAAAAAACATGGTGCTTAAAGCTCATACATTATCTCAATCAAGTTTTTGAATTAAAGGTAGTCCGATTTCGGAGTGCCCAAATTAACGCCAATGGCAACCATACTACTGAAACCCATTGCATTAGTTCATTAAAGTGTAATAGCCGGCCCTGGTGCCACTGCCGTAATGTCAAAATGAAGTAAGGATTGTCTGGTAAGAGATTAATTGCCAGTGTGGCACTCAGCAAACAAGTGATCGCAAGCCAAACTTTATTGCTTACCGAAAACCGGAGGGCCCATCTCAGTAACAGACTTCCCAGCAGCATCCCCCAGATAGCGCCAGCCGTGAGCCACACCAAGCTAAATACTGCCCCGAATTGCAATGCCGTAAAGGCAATTTTTACTATAACGGTGAAGCAAAGCAGGCTATTCAAGATTTTCCACTGGGGAGCTTTTGTACGCATCCCTAGCGATAGTAAAAGCCCGGCACCCAACCAGCAAACCGCTGTAATGATGGATTCCTGTACAACATGGTTTATCACCATAGTTCCCCAGTCAACCGAGGCAAAAATCGCATGTCCCCATACTCCCGTTCCAAGCCAAGAACTCTGAGGGTAGATCTGAGTCCAAGGAAAAAGGAGAAACAGGGCGCAAGCGGCCCAGTTCAATCCAAACCATTGGTCAAAACGACGGCGCACCACACTACCAGAGAGCCACTGAGGGCCTAAGGGGATAGCCAGTAGGCCGCCTAACAAAGCGCCCAATACATTGGCCCACCAATCCATTTGGCTCGGTATCCGGGTGGGTAGCCAGGTTTGCAAGGACTCCACGCTCAATGCTAAAACTGCACTCAAGCCCAAAGCAATTCCTAAGGCAACAAAATTACGCCAACGCGGATAACAGGCAAAGACCAACATAAATCCCAGGGGAATATAGGCCAAGATATTGACCGAGACATCAAATAGCGTGATGAAGCGAGGCAAAGGGGCATCTAACCACGCTAATGCAGCAATACCATTGTCAAAGTGGAAATCAAAGGGATTGAGGCTGACATAAAGGATTAAAAGCGCGTAGCTCAAACTAATGGCCCTGGCTAAAGGCATCGCCTGGAGGGGCCAAACAAACTTGCGAGGACGCTGATCTTCGTGATGCATTCCCTTATTCTAGGTCAGCTAGGCTAGATCTTTCTACAATAGGAAAATGAATCCGAATTGCATCCTAGAACGTGTTGCTAGCACTAAATCGACCAATGATGATTTATTGGCCCGCTGGCGCGCAGGGGAATTAATCGATCCTGTTGCTCGCATTGCCCACGAGCAGACTTCTGGCAAAGGCAGGGCTGGAAGGGCTTGGCTTTCCAGCCCAGAAGACACCCTATGCTTTTCCTTGGCCTACCCATTCAATAAGCGCCCTAATGAGCTTAGCGGACTCAGTTTAGTAGTAGGGCTGGCAGTCGTCTCCGGCATTGCTGAGGCTCTAGGAACCAATGAACACGCACTCTATCAGCAAGGTTTAAGACTAAAGTGGCCAAACGATTTACTGCTAAATCATTCCAAACTTGGTGGCATTCTGATTGAAGGTGGGCAAAGCAACCCAAGCTCACCTACGTGGATGGTGATCGGGCTGGGCCTAAATCTACGCAATGCATTAGTGCTTGCAAAGAATCTGGATACCCAATCCTCACTTGGTGTTGCTGCTTTGGATCAACTCGTTCCCCACCAAACACCTCTTCCTGATACTGAGTTTATTTGGCTAAAACTCATTGATTCATTTGAAAAGCATTTAGCTCAATTTAAGCAACATGGATTTGGCTATTTTAAAAATTCATGGGCGCAGTGGGATGCATATAACAATCAATCTGTTTGCATATCAGGCGCAGGCAAAGAGCCTATCATCGGAATTTCTGCTGGTGTTGATGACGCTGGCGCACTGATCCTAAAGCAGCAGGACAAATCCATTGTCATTCATGCAGGCGATGTTTCTTTGCGAGTGCAATCATGAGTCTCTATTTAGTTTTTGATCTTGGTAATACTCGGCTGAAGTGGGCCGCCGTCGAATCAACACAAAACATTTCAGACCGCAACAAAAAACTGTGGTCATATTCTGGATCGATTAGCAACAAGTCATTCAAATCACCCGAGCTACGTGCTGAGCTATCCGACTATATTTCTAAAACAATACCAAAACCAGATGCAATTGCATTTTGCTGTGTGGCTGGCAATGCTGCAATTCAAAATCTACGCAGCCTATTTCCGCAATGGCAAGAGCTTGAATGGAAGCAGCTTTCAGGTGGCAGTACTTATGAGGGTGTACGCACACTCTATCAAGACCCAAGTAAACTGGGTGCAGACCGATGGGCCGCACTGATTGGTGCAAGAGCACTCTCCAATACCAATACGCTGGTGATTAACGCTGGAACTGCCACGACCATTGACCTACTGGGCGGTAACGGCGTTCACTACGGTGGCTGGATCTTACCGGGTCTTAGCTTGATGCATGAGAGCCTTCAACAAAATACTGCCCAACTTCCATTAGTAGTTCGCCCTAGTAAGCCTGAAACACAAGGGGGCTTTGGCATAACAACGGATGAAGCTATTACCGGAGGGTGTGATGCAGCTCAAATGGGAGCAATACTGCAAGCAGTGTATTTAGCCAAAGCAATGAATCATCCTGTCGAACGAATTTGGCTTGACGGTGGTAATGCCAAAATTTTGGCAAATGCAATTAAACAATTTCCTGAGCTAGCGACCTTACCCATTGAGCCTATCGAAGGCTTGGTACTGCGTGGGCTTTGGGCTTGGCTCTTGCAAAATCTTTAAGTACTAGCTCTTTTTAATTTGCTGTGCTTAGCTAGTGCGAATCTTACCCAGTAGCGTTGTAGTAGATCGCTCATATAAAAATGGAATAGCGACTGCTTTGCCGCCCCAAGTTTTTACCAAACGCGTTTCTTCAAGGGTATCGATCTCATAATCTCCACCCTTGACATAAATATCCGGATGAATTTTTGCAATCAGATTAACTGGGGTCTGCTCCGTAAATAATACGGTTAAATCTACACTCTCTAACGCCGCCAATAAAGCCTGGCGGTCAGCCTCGGTATTAATAGGCCTGTCATCGCCCTTACCCAACATTTTGACCGAGGCATCTGAGTTCACGCCCACGACCAGACTCGCTCCTAATGCTCGCGCTTGAGCCAAGTAACTAGCATGTCCGCGATGCAAAATATCAAAGACGCCGTTCGTAAACACCAGAGGTCTTGGTAGTTCGGAAATACGAGCCTCCAGGTCTGCCAGCGCGCAGACTTTGGACTCAAAAGAAGGTAAAGGTAGGGAGCTCATAGCGTCATATTAATGGCATTGAGCCAGGCTCAACGATATTTGTCAGAATGTCTTAGACTTGGACATCCCCACCCCTTTTATAGGCTCAAAATGATTCGTAACTTGCCAAGACATTTATTGGCACTTCTCTTTCTGGTGTCTGCAACGCAATTGGTTCAGGGTGCGCCAACAGCATCACCCAACTGTAGTCCTCTTTTGTCCCACAGTTTTCCGAGATTGCAGGATGAAGCGCCTCAAAGCCTATGCCAATATCAGGGAAAAGTCATTTTGGTCGTCAATACAGCGAGCTTTTGCGGTTTTACAAGTCAATATGAGGATCTAGAGAAGGTATATGCTAAATACAAAGATCGTGGCTTAGTTGTATTAGGATTTCCATCAAATGATTTTGGGCAACAAGAACCAGGTAGCAATAAAGACATTGCTGACTTCTGCAAAAATACCTATGACGTAAAGTTCCCTATGTTTGCTAAGAGCTCGGTCAGTGGCAGCAAGCCCAATCCTTTATTTAAGATGCTCATTGCTAAAACTGGTACAACCCCCAAATGGAATTTTTATAAATATCTTATTGATCGCAATGGTAATGTAGTGGATTCATATGGCAGCTTGACTAAACCAACGAGCAGCAGCATTACTAGTGAAATAGAGAAACTTCTTGGAGAGAAAATTTAGTGGGTAAGAAAAAAGTTGCCATCATAGGCGCCGGTATTTCTGGTTTGGGATGCGCATATGCATTAAGACAGCACCCGGACTTGGATCTCACTGTATTTGAAGGCGGTAATCATATTGGCGGTCATAGCAATACAGTAGATCTCACAATAGAAACTTCTGAAGGTAAGCTGACTCACGGGGTAGATACTGGTTTTTTGGTATTTAATCGTAAAACCTATCCCCGCTTAGTTCGTCTATTTGAGGAAATTCAAGTTCCAATTGCTCCATCAGAAATGTCTTTTTCTGTCTCGATTGATGCCGGAGAAAAAATAGGGCGCAACAAAAAGATTGAATGGGCCGGCAACGACATCAATTCTTTTTTTGGACAAAGAAGAAATTTATTCTCATTGTCATTCTGGAGAATGGCTTATGACATCCTACGCTTCAATCGTCTCGCCACTCGACTCGCAGAAGAACAAATCACTGCTAAGCTTGAATACTCAGAGCCAGATGAGCGTATTAAAGATTTTTTAGATCGCAACCGCTTTAGCACTAGCTTTAGAGAAAATTATTTCTTGCCAATGATTGGTGCTATTTGGTCATGCTCAGTTGAGCAGATGCTGGAATTTCCAATTCAGACCATGGTTCGCTTCTGTCACAACCATGGTCTTTTACAAATTCAAAATCGTCCGCAATGGCTTACTGTTAAAGGAGGTTCGAGAGAATACGTGAAGCTTTTAGTCGCGGCGCTAGAAAAACAGCAAGTCCAATTTGTGCGCGAATCGGTTTCTCGTGTCAATGCCCGTAAATCAGAAAATTCTCAGGTCGAAGTCATTACCCCCTTAGGATCTCACTGGTTTGATGAAGTAGTGATGGCTTGTCATAGCGATCAGACTTTAGAGTTAGTCCATGGCATTGACCAAGATGCTCGGAATATTTTGGCCTCTGTACCTTATCAAAAGAATCGTGCAATTTTGCATACAGACCGGAATTTTTTACCGGCCACTGAGCGCTGCTGGGCAGCTTGGAACTACACTGCAAAATCTGGTGCGACACCAACCGCGCAACAACACGTCAGCGTCAATTATTTAATCAACCGCTTACAACCTCTGCCTTCAGCATTCGATAGAACGCAAATTATTGTGAGCCTAAACCCACTAACCGATCCCAACCCATCGCTAGTCCATGAAGAAATTCATTACTCGCATCCCGTATTTGATATGCGCGCGGTCCAGGCACAAAAAGAGCTGCCCTTAATTCAGGGCAATTCCTCGATTTGGTATTGCGGCGCATGGACTGGGTTTGGCTTTCATGAAGACGGTTTACGTTCAGGTGAATTAGTGGCAATGGATCTAATGGAAAAAATTGCTCATCGCGCCCTGCCCAATTCCATTAAAGATGTTCAGTAAATGAATTTGCCAACGATTAATTTTGGTACGGTAAAGCATCGGCGTTTTCGTCCCGCAAAAAATGCGTTTGGCTACGGTGTATTTACTTTATCCATTCCAATGCGTGCACGCAGGAACGATCCGCAACTACTCAGTAAGCATGGTCTCAAAGACAATCAGTTCGGACTTTTTTCATTCTTCGATCAAGATCATGGAATAGGGAATGTAGATAGCCTGTCATGGATTGAAGCGATTCTTGAGCAGCACCACATTCAGCATATTGATGGCGAGATTTGGTTGCAAACCTTCCCGCGAGTACTAGGCTATGTCTTCAATCCTGTCAGCTTTTGGATCTGCACTCAAGCCAATGGACAAGTTCAGGCTGTATTGGCTGAAGTGAATAATACTTTTGGCGAACGACACTGCTACTTACTTCACCATGACTCTGGTGAAGCACTGAAATCTGGAGAGACCTTGGTGAGCAAGAAAGTGTTTCACGTATCACCTTTCTGCGATGTTCGCGGGGAATACCATTTCCGTTTCTTATTTTCACAGGACAGTCGCTCCAAGAGAAATATCGTTTGTCGAATTGAGCTCCATGAGGATGGAAGTCCATTGATCAACACCAGCATCAGTGGCCTAGCTCAACCCCTGAGTAAAAGTGCACTTTACCTTGCCTTTCTACGCTACCCGCTAATGAGTCTTGGTGTGATTGGCCGCATTCATTGGCAAGCATTGAAATTATGGCTAAAAGGTGTACCCTTTCATTCAAAACCCAAACCACCAGAACTTGAAATTACCCGATGAATCGCCCCGGTCAATCACTACTGTCTCGCCTCACCTTCTCCCGTCCGGATAGGCCGAAATCAAAGCAACAGCAATATCGTGCAAGCACACACACCCTTTTAGGTCTCTTAGCGCAATTGCGAAGTGGGCATTTGGTTCTGACACTGCCAAATAAAGAAATAAGGGAATTCGGAAATAAGTCAGATCAACTACATGCAGAGATTCAGGTTTTAGATTGGTCTGTATTTAAACAAGTGCTATCCCATGGCGATATTGGCTTTGCCGAGAGTTATATTCGAGGTGAATGGAATACACCTGATCTCAAGGCTGTTCTAGAGCTAGCTATTCGGAACCGCACCATTCTAGAAAAAGCAATCTATGGGAGTTGGTTGGGCTCCATAGCGTATCGCCTGAGACATTGGTTTAGAGACAACTCCAAATCTGGAAGTCGTAAAAATATCCATGCTCACTATGATCTAGGTAATGCCTTCTATAGCCTCTGGCTAGACCCCACTATGAGCTATTCAAGTGCATGGTTCTCAGAAGGTGATAAGCAATCACTGATGGATGCGCAGCGCGCAAAAATCAAACACATATTAGATTCCATCCATGCTAAACCAGGCGACCGACTACTAGAGATCGGCTGTGGTTGGGGTGGATTTATGGAAGAAGCCTTACGCAATGGCAATCAAGTTACCGGTCTCACTTTGTCAGCAGAGCAAAAATCCTTTGCTGACTCTAGACTTCAAAAGGTAGTTACAGAGACAGGGAATGCACAGCAATTCGAGGTGCGCCTACAAGACTATAGAGACTGTACTGAACGATTTGATGGGATCGCCTCCGTTGAAATGTTTGAAGCGGTCGGCGAGAACCATTGGGATGAATATTTTCAAGTAGTTGCAAATCGACTCAAAGCAGGGGGTCGAGCCTGCATCCAAACTATCGTCATAGCAGAAGACTTATTTGATCGCTATCGACACAGCACCGACTTTATTCAGCAATATGTTTTCCCAGGCGGCATGCTACCCTCACCAAGTAAATTCAAGGCTGCTGCTGCCAGCGCAGGCTTAGAGGTTGAAGCTGAGTTTGCATTTGGTTCTGACTACGCTAAAACCTTATGCCTATGGCGTGATAGCTTTAACCAGAAGATTGAAGAAATCTATCGCCTTGGATTTGATGAGGCTTTTATTCGACTGTGGAATTTCTATCTCATGTATTGCGCTGCTGGATTCTTCGAAAAGAATATTGATGTTGTGCAATACACCCTCAAACACCAAGATGCTATTCACTCAAGCGATGCCCTGTGCCCATGAAACAAAAAGGAATTAATTCATTTGTAAATCAACGTATTTGGATCATCGGCGCTTCCAGCGGAATTGGTGAAGCCTGCACTCAGGCCTTCATCAAGGCTGGCGCAAAAGTCGCTCTTTCTAGTCGTCGTACTGAACGCCTCAATGCCCTTGCTAAATCAGCGCAGTCGGAGCAAGCATTGGTACTCCCTCTTGATGTCACCAAGCAAGAGCAAATCCTATCTTCCTACCAGAAAATTCTAGGGGCTTGGGGCGGTCTAGACCTACTACTATTTGTTTCGGGCGTATATACCCCCTTACGCGCTGACAATTTTGATTTTGAGATTGCACAGAAGACAATTGATGCCAATCTACTAGGGCCTATGCGGGCAGTGAGCATTGTTTTGCCCAATATGCTCAAAGAGCATGCCGGTCATATTGCTATCGTGGGTAGCGTCGCCGGATACAGTGGATTACCAAAAGCCCTTGCATATGGGCCGAGTAAAG
>NZ_NCFJ01000455.1:0-1993 GCF_002281105.1 Polynucleobacter sp. 35-46-11 | reverse complement strand
AATATCAAAGTGCCGTCAAATTTCTCAAGCGCAATTTGCAAGCTTTCAATAGATTCCATATCCATATGATTGGTTGGCTCATCCATTGCAAGGACGTTATATTTTTGAAGCATTAATTTGCCCCAAATCATTCTGCCCTTCTCGCCGCCAGATAATACTTTGACAGACTTACCAATATCATCGCCTGAGAATAGTAAGCGGCCCAATGTGCCACGAATCACTTGATCATCGTCGCCTGTATTGCGCCAGTTGTTCATCCAATCCATGAGCAATTCGTCTTTTGCGAACATCTCGGTATTGTCTTGAGGCATCACGCCCACGTTGGCGTTTTCAGCCCATTTCACATCACCACTATCCGCAGGAATTCCTTCGAAGCGTTTACTTAAGATGGTTTTTAATAATGTTGTCTTACCTGCACCATTTTGACCAATGATGGCGATCTTTTCCCCAGCACGAATACCAATCTTGAAGTTTTTAAAAATTGGACGGTCGTAAGCTTTAGTTAGTGCATTGCACTCAACAGCCATGTTGTGAAGTTTTTTCTCAGCGTCAAAACGAATAAAAGGATTCTGACGTGAAGAAGGTTTCACTTCAACAATCTCAATCTTCTCCAACTGACGTTGACGTGAAGTCGCTTGACGTGCCTTCGATGCATTGGCTGAGAATCGGGCCACGAAGGCCGCTAATTCAGCAATTTTTTCTTTGGCTTTGACGTTATTGCTCAGTTGTTGCGATCTTGCCTGTACTGAAGCCAGCATGTAAGAGTCGTAGTTGCCTGGATAGACCTTGAGTGTTCCATAGTCCATGTCTGCCATATGCGTGCACACTTCATTGAGGAAGTGGCGATCGTGGGAAATAATGACAATCGTGCTCTTAATTTGATTGAGAATATCCTCAAGCCAGTGAATGGAATGAATATCTAAGTTATTGGTTGGCTCATCGAGTAAGAGAACATCTGGATCGGAGAACAAAGCTTGCGCTAGTAATACGCGCAACTTCCAGCCTGGAGCCACATTGCTCATTGGGCCATTGTGCTGCTCAATAGGAATACCGATACCTAACAACAACTCCCCTGCTTTTGCCTCTGCGGTATAGCCGCCGTACTCTGCATACTTGCCCTCGAGCTCAGCAGCCTTCATGTAATCTTCGTCAGTGGCATCTGGGTTGGCATAGATGGCATCCCGTTCGGCTGCAGCCTTCCACATCTCCTCATGACCCATCATCACTACATCAAGTACGCGCACATCTTCATACGCAAACTGGTCTTGACGCAACTTACCTAAGCGAATGCCCGGATCTAAGCTTACATTTCCGCTAGTAGGCTCTAACTCCCCACCTAGAATCTTCATAAAGGTAGATTTACCGCAACCGTTGGCACCAATTAGGCCATAGCGATTACCGCCACCAAATTTAACGGAAATATTTTCAAACAGGGGTTTTGCCCCAAACTGCATAGTGATATTAGATGCGGACAGCACGGATGTGTTCTTACTTTCTGATAGGTCAATACTAGGGTGCAGATGCAAGTTTTGCATCAAAGACCGTTATTTTAACGGCTTGCGCTCAAAAAAGCCGTAATTTAGACTTTCAGCTTAAATGGCGTGAAATTCGTATGAATATCGAAGTGGTCTTGGTTTTCCTTGCGTTTCAGAAAACCAACCACCCAGTAGGTTAAAGGTGTTGCCAGAACCTCCCAGGCGGTCTTCAGAACGTATTGAGAGATCGCGACAGCCAAGACCTCATTTAGAGGCCAGAGGCCGTAAAAAGCCAGCATATAGAACAAGGAGGAGTCCACCAACTCCCCGCAAGCTGTAGAGCCTATCGTGCGCATCCAAAGATGACGACCCTGCGTCAAGATCTTCATTTTGGCCAAGGTATAACTATTAACAAAACTGCCGCACCAAAATGCGACCATAGAGGCAAGAGCAACCCTCCAAGAATTGCCAAATACCGTCTCCATACCTTGCTGGTAGTTAGCCATATAAGAACCTGG
>NZ_NCFJ01000454.1:0-1997 GCF_002281105.1 Polynucleobacter sp. 35-46-11 | reverse complement strand
GGTAATTTGCCCGATGATCAGTTGCAGCTTGCCGGCGGCGCAAAGCTCGCGCATCTTCGCTACTGACTGAGGCGCTGCTTTAAATTCATCTCTTCGATGAATAAGTGTGACGCTTGCAGCATGATCAACAAAATGTAAGGCCCAATCTAGCGCGGAATCTCCGCCACCACAAATGACCATGCGCTTGCCTGCAAATTGTTGAGGATTTGTGACGCGATAGAAGACTTGTTTATCTACGAAAGCCTCAATCCCATCCAAGTTGAGTGTGCGCGGTTGAAATGCGCCAACACCAGCGGCTATAAAAATAACCTTAGTTAAAAATTGCTGATCTTGGCTTGTGCGAATCAGAAAGCGGCCATCAGTTTGCTTATCTAAGCTGGAGACCTCTTGATTTAAGTGGAACTGTGGCTTGAATGGCTCAATTTGTTTGAGTAGATTACCAATCAGTTCACGACCAGTACAAACCGGAATTGCCGGAATGTCATAGATCGGTTTATCTGGATAGAGTTCAATACATTGACCGCCTACTTCAGGCAGGGAGTCAATGACATGCGCTTTAATTTCTAGAAGTCCAAGCTCGAAGACTTGGAAGAGCCCCACCGGACCGGCGCCAATAATGACTGCATCGGTTTCAATGGGGGAGTGCAATTTACTTTACCAGTTGGTCAAGTTTATTTTTAACGTCTTTCCACTCTTCGGCCTCTGGCAGTGCAGCTTTGGATTTGGTAATTGATGTCCAAGCAGGTGACAATTCAGCATTGAGTTTGATGAATGCCTGCTGATCACCTGGCACATCATCCTCTGCATAAATTGCGTTGACTGGGCACTCAGGTACACATACCGCGCAATCGATGCACTCATCAGGATCGATTACTAAAAAGTTAGGGCCTTCACGAAAGCAATCGACTGGGCAGACATCAACGCAATCAGTGTATTTGCAGCGGATACAAGCTTCGGTAACAACGTAAGTCATGATGGTTTACTTGTAAGGAGTCCATACTAATGGACTGCCAAGTTATAAAAACATAATTTTAGCTGAATCAGCCCATCTTTCAGGCAGAATCCGCAATTTAGATGAGGTAAAGTTACGCTATGAACACTACAGCAAATCACTCCACAACTTCCTCCAAACCTAAGATTTTGGTCGCTAGGGCGATATTTCCTGAGGCGCTAGCCAAATTGGAGGAGTCCTATGAGGTTATCTCTAACCAGCCCGATAAAGTAATGACCCCTGAGGAGCTAAAAAAAGCGCTTTCAGAGGTTGAGGGGGCTTTGGTAACAGGTAGTGAGCGGATTGATGCCTCCGCCCTTTCAGATGCTAAAAATTTGAAGGTGGTCGCCAATATTTCTGTCGGATATAACAATTTTGATGTCCCAGCGATTACTGCTGCTGGAGTCATGGCTTCTAATACCCCTGATGTTCTTACGGATACAACGGCTGATTTTGGCTTTGCTTTGTTGATGGCAACTGCAAGGCGGATTACGGAATCGGAACATTGGGTGCGAGCTGGTAAGTGGGGGCAATGGTCGATTGTGACTAACCCATTAGGAATGGATTTGCATCACAGCACTCTTGGAATTATCGGTATGGGCCGTATTGGTCAAGGTATTGCTAAGCGTGCCTTAGGTTTTGGGATGAAGGTGATTTATCACAATCGCAAGCCTTTATCTGAAGCTGATGAAAAAGCCTGCGGCGCTACTTATGTGTCTAAAGAAGAATTGCTCCGCACTGCTGACCATGTTGTACTAGTTCTTCCATATACCGCTCAAAATCATCATACGATTGGCGCTGCAGAAATCGCCATGATGAAACCATCTGCAACCCTGGTTAATATTGCTCGCGGCGGTATTGTGGATGATGCAGCTTTAGCGCAAGCGTTACAAAGTGGAAAAATATTTGCGGCAGGCTTAGATGTTTTTGAAGGTGAGCCTCAAGTGCATCCGGAGTTACTCAAGTGCAGCAATATTGTGTTAGCCCCACACATTGCTAGTGCTAC